>JANLTA010000519.1:0-6494 GCA_031362705.1 Gemmataceae bacterium
TCACATCGGCGCGCTGGCCGGCGACACCGGCACCAGCTTCCAGGCGATCCTCGAACTCAATACCAATGGTCGGCCCGGCACCATCATTGCCAACTATCTCGACACCGATGCCAACAATTCCAATTGGAACCACGGCGCGAGCGCCACGGTCGGCATCTCGGCCGGTATCGGTGGCCCGCACTTGTTGGCGTCGCAGAACGTCGCCGCTGGCGCGATCATTCAGAGTGGCAAGGCCTTCGCCTTCACCGTGCCACGCGTGCAGTCCATCGTCCGAATGGATCCGAATCCGAACAACACCGGCCAGGCCGAGTTTCTGGTCACCTTCAGCGAAGGCGTTATCGGTGTCGATCCAACCGACTTTGTGTTGACGACCACGGGCAACATCGCCGGCGCGATCGTCGATCATATTCACGCCACTGCCGACCCGCGTGTGTGGGAAGTCCATGTCGATCATTATTCCGGTGCCGGCACCATTCGCCTCGACTTAGTTGATAACGACTCAATAACGTCCACCATCGGCGCCAGGCTCGGCGGCGCGGGCTTGAACAACGGCGATTTCCGCGCCGGCGAAGCCTACACCATCGGCCAGCCACCACCGACCGTGCAGGGCGTCAACATCGGCGACGGCTCGGCCCAGCGTTCGATGGTCAAGCAGATCGTCGTGGTGTTTTCCGCGCCGGTGACATTTGCCGGTGCCCCGGCCAACGCGTTTCGACTCGTCGGCCCGACCGGAGCCATCACCGTCAACGTTGATCTATCGTTGAGTACTGCACTTCAAACAATTGCAAAACTTACGTTCACCGGCATCGGCACTGAATCGGGTTCGCTACTTGATGGCCGTTATCAACTCACGATGCTGAGTTCACAAATTAGCGCCGGCGGCGTCGCCCTCGATGGCGAAGGCAACGGCCTGCCCGGCGGCAACGCCGTCGTGAATCTCTTCCGCCTCTACGGCGACTGGAACGGCGACGCGCGCGTCGATCTCCTCGACTTCACAGCTTTCCGCTTCGCCTTCTCCGCCGGCACCAGCCCCATCTTCGACATCGACGGCGACGGCCGCATCACCGTAGCCGACTACGCCCGCTTCCGGCAAAACATGTACAAGACGGTGTAGTCAGTCTTTGGCGAGCCAGGAGCGTCAGCGACCGGAGAAAGCGGCCGCCATTGAACAACGACCCATCATGGAAATGGTGTCGCGAGTCGATAGCTGAGAATGCGTTCGCCGATCGTATCGTGCATTTCAGCCGCGCGGCCACCCGAGAAGCAGGCCCCACCAATTTGTAAAGATCCCCGACGACTTTCTTTTCGCCATCGATCATTCCGTCGTAAGACGCGCGAGGTCGCTACGAACCATTTCGACGTCCCATCGGAAGCCGTGATACGTTCGACAGACTTTCCCTTGCCGGTCGAGGATCAAGCCAAGCCCTCCGTGGGTCGTCACGGCCCCGCGGTCCAAGGCCACTGGCAGTGAGTGATCGCGGACGAGCGCTTCTAAACTTGCAGCGTCCGGCCGGGCGAACACGACCGGCCCCCCGTCGACGAACTCCCGTTGCTTGGCGAACCGGGCCAACCGCGGAAGGTCGTCGAACGAAGGGTCGAACGTCACGACCAGCACTCGGACCTTGTCGGCGAGTCCGACGGCGAACAGTTCGGTTTCCAAATCGCGCACGCCCTGGAGTGTCGTGTGACACTTCCGCGGATTGTCACACCGGGAATAAAAGAACGTGACGAAGAGCGGCCTGTCGCGGAAGTCCGCCAAGGTCTGCTCCCCATGCGACGTGGCGACGCGAACGCCTCCGAGGCTGGCCGGCCGCGCCTCGGGCGGCTGCCACGCCGAGGCCTGGGGCGGTTCGGCACAGCAACATGACGTCGGCAACAGGTCGGCGCGTGCTGTCCCTCTCAGGGCGGCGAACCGATCGAGAACTTTCTCTGCTTCACGGGCGGCCGTGGTCGGTTCGCGGGCGTTGTCCAAGCGAACGGGGGCGTCCTCGAGCGTTCCTCCGAACGGTCGACGCAGGGCCTGGAGTAACGTCCCCGTGTCGTCCCGTCCGGTATCGACGCAGCGGCAGGCGGCGGCGAAGAGGAGGGCGTCGTCGGTAGCGGTCAGTTCCGTGCCGACGGCCCTCTGGACTTCAGCGGTGGGAGGATGGCTGGCCAAGGCGAGGAACGCTGCCGCCCGGATCTGTTGCACCTGCGAACGCGGGCGGTTCCGGTGCAGTACGCACCCCTCATGGATGACAGCCAGCAACCGCGCCACAGCGCGAGGGCTTTTGTTCGCGGTCGGGTCGGAGAGGGCGTCGCACACGTCCTGCCACGGCGTCCGGCCATCCATCCGCACGAGCGGGTCGGCCGCGCCCGGGACGAGTAACGGCCACAGGCCGGCCGGCAACACGACGGACACCAGCAGTATCAGCCTCGCGGTCCTCATGACCTTACTCCCGGCGTTCCTTCTTCTGCAAGTCGATGACGCCGTCCTTCAGCTTGGACTTCAATTGAACTTCCGGCTCCTTCTCAATGAGGTCCGAGGAATAGTTGAGGTAATTCTTGTCGCACCGCCGTAGGTAAGTATGGGCACCCCCTCGTAGATCGGATTGGTCGGCCTTCTCGGCCAGCACACGCACGCGCTGATTGAGGTCCGGTACGGAGTACTTCACGGCGATCTTCTGCTTCGTGTTGGCCTCAACCTGGTTGGCCATGGAGAGTAGCGCGTAGGAGCGGAGCGGGGAGGAGGCGTTCTTTTCCTCGGCGACCTTGATGGCGTAGGTGGGATACTCGTCGCGGTCGTTGGCCGCCAGTCCTTGCAACAACGTCAAACGGAGGTTCGGCGGCGTATCTTCCCGCATCAGGTCCTTGCGCAGGGCGGGCATTCCCTGAGGAAAGCGGGCCAAGCCCCGCGCCGCCGCCACCCGGACGTTCGGCGCTCCGTCCTTGTAATGCTTCTCGAACACGTCGTAATGCTCGGGGTGCTTGAGCATGGCGAGCAGCAATAGCGCGTCGCCGGCGGGGATGAGTTCCTTCTTCGGGTCCTTAAGCCCGTCCGCCAGACGGGCGATTGCGGCCTTGTTGCCGATCGCGGTCAGTGTGCCCGCTACCGACTTGCGGACGAGCAGGTCCCGGTCGTCGAGCAGCTTCTCGAGGGCGGCGACGATCTCCGCCCGGTTGGTGTGGCCCGCGGCACTGAAATTCAAGGCAAAGTGCAGCCGCTTGGCGGTCAGGCGGCGGTCAGCGTCAGGGGCGTCCTTGTTGGCGGCGGCGGCCAGCAGGTCCTTCAACGGCACCGGCAGGCCGTCCGTCACGGCCTCGTCGTCGACGACTTGGGCACCCCCGTTGGTGATGGCGACCAGCAGCAATGCTGGCGGCACCGCGACCGTTTCGCCGGGGCTTGGTGGAGCGTACGGGACGTCGTCGTAACAGAACCCTAGCCCCTTGTTAACCTCCGCCCGGCCGCAATAGTCGATCAAGTCCCGTGGACGAGGCTGTGCGGGCGGTCCGAGGTTGAACGGAGTCGCTACGGGGAATGCGCCACCCAAGCTACTTGGCGGCCGGTCGTCCAGGAGTTCAGCCGGGGTCATCGGGTCGCCGACTTTGCCGTTCCAGGGCCACATCGTCTCTTCCAGGTAGTGGCCGATCCGCCGCGTCGCGCCCGTTGACGGGAAGCTGCCCGTTGGCGCGTAGTCGTTGGTGGTCACGCCGAAGCGGTTGTGTCGCCGCTGCCAGCGGGCGTACTGACGGTCGACATTGCAGTGCAGCAGGAAGAACAACGGGTCGCGGGGCGAAATGCTCGCGTCGCCGATCCAGCCGTCGGAGTCGCCGGCCCAGACGTGGGCCGACCCGTGCGGGTTGCCTTCATAACCGACGAAGCCCGTGTAGCCATTCGGGGCCGTCACCTGGGTGTCCGTGCGAATGGGCGCAGGCCCGCCGCCGGGGCCACCGAACGGGCTGAACGGCATGGCCGTGCGGTTCGTGTTGTCCGACCCACGGTAAAGGCCCGTGATGCCGGAGATACTCCACGTCTGGAGCGGATTGCCGCTGCTGAACGTGGCGAACCCCGTAGCGGAATCGCCGCCGAGGAAGTCGGGGCTGAACAGTTGCAAGTTGGCCGGCGGCATGGTCGTGGCGGTTGCCTCGTCATACTTCCAATACGGCAACGAAACGCTCGGGTCGATCCGTTGCAGCGCCCGCTCGAAGTGGAGCAGGAACGCCCGGTGCCAGGGGGGGAACGCGGGGCCGCCGTGTGCCTCGGGCAGCCCGATCTGGTGAATGTCTGTGTAAATCTCGTAACGGTCATCTACCAGATGGAGTTGCGCCAGCGCCGCCAGGAAGCGGTCCCGCTCCGCCACTGTCAACTTGCGGACGTCCTTCCGCACCCTCACCATCAGTGCCTGTCGTCCGACCTCCGCACCCATGGCCTTCGCCACGACGGCCGCGTCGTCCCGGTTTACGCTCGCCTTTGTCCCCGCGATCACGAAGTTGACCCAACTCCCGTCCGCCGGCAGCGTCAAGTCCAGCGTCGCCAGCGTGGCCGTCGTGTTCGCCGGCCACGGGTTGGCGAATGCCTCGAAGGCCACTTGCCCATCGACGGCCGCGGCGTTCGAGAGTGTCACCGCCAACGCCGCACCGCCGGTGGTCTTTGCGCGGCAGAACGTCGGTGCCCACGTCACGAAGTCGTCGTTGTGGGTGCCCGTGCGGTTGATCTCGATCTCGACTTGGGCCTGCACAATAGTCGGGGCAAGCAAGCCAGCCATCAGCGTCAACGCAAAAGTCGCCCTGACTGATCCGCGGCAGCGTGCTAGTGGTGTTGCCGTCAAAGGCCTCGGCGTTGCAGCCCCACCGCGGTAGACCTTCGAGTTTTTCAGTTGCGGCATGTGCCATCTCCTCGTTGTGCGAGTCACGTACTTCCGCGCCTGCGCAGCCGAACAGTTGCATATCGCAATCGCCGGGTTACGCTCCGGCAATAGCCGTCCAACTTAGCTGACAATAAGTCTAATGCGTCCGGAGTAGTCGGCAAGACGGAAAGCTCCCAAGATACACGACTTAAAGCACACGCCGGCACCAGCTCAATCTTTGACATCGACGGCGATGGCCGCATCACCGTAGCCGACTACGCCCGCTTCCGGCAAAACATGTACAAAACGGTGTAGGTCCAACCACGGCCGCCCACTGCATCCTACTTTAGATCGACCCACCAAACCGCAGCCGGAATTGAATGAAATCTCTGGCGGCGACGGTGCCGTCGCCGTCGAATGGGATTGTTGCCAACCAGTGCGAGCCGGAACCGATTGAAGTCGCAGACATTGCCGCTTGCGGCTTAGCGTCTCATTCTCCGCCACCCCACCCCCGCCACCGCCAATCCTACCAACGCCATGCTTGATGGTTCCGGCACAACAGTGATGTACAGCGGGAAGTTGTTGTGCGCCGGGGCAAAAACAATCGGGTCGAAGTCGCCCGCTGTCGTTCCCATGTTGCCCACAAGCGGGTTGATGTCAGACAGCCTGATCACGCCAGCGCCGGGGAATATGCCCGCAACCACCTTGAACGTGAACAAAGGAGTTGGCGGCAGGATACCCGCATTAGCAAAAACGCCATCGCCGGTGTCCGCACCAGTAATGGCCGTTTGGCCCATGTTATAAAAGCCTGGAAGCGAGATGAAGGGATGGCCAACCGCTAGCGGAGCTTGCGAAACTGCATTTGGCTTGTTACGGTTGATATTTGTAGACGTTGGTTGCACATACGGTTGGCTGACCAGCGGCCACGGGTAGTTGAAAACCAATGCCGAGGCAATCATGCCGTTAAGGGCGGCGCCATCCCAATTCATTTGAGCCGGGAGGAACGGAGCGATCGCATTGCCCTCAATCGTTACCTGAATGAACTTGGTTTCACCCGGCATGAATATCAGGGGATTGCCCGCAGTGTTCCCGAAAATCACTGTACCGACCGGGCTGTTGTTTGGAATTGGGCTTGCCGGGGGAAACGACGTCCCGGGCACCGCCGGGACAAACGAACTGATGGCATAACCAAGGATGATATCGCCGCGCGCCGGCATGACGCTGGCCAGCACCACCACACACGTCAGAAATGATGTCCTGATTGCCATAATTCATGACTCCCGTTGGCCTTCGTGCCACATGCCATTCTACCAATCATCCCCCAGGACTTCACCGCCGGCCGGCGTCAGCGCCGCCGCCCACGTCTTCGGCGAAATGTTCCCCGAGATCACTCGCACGCTGCCATCCGCCATCGCCGCGTTCATCGCGGTGTGAGGGGTGGAGGGGCGTTCTCCATCGCAGCGGCCACCTTCGCTGTATTGCAAGAGCGGATTAACCGGCCGGACTTGGAACATTGACTGTGCCCCTCGTTTCCGCCCGTGGCGCTGCCCCGCGATGACAGGCGCACATCACTGTCCAGAAATAGATGGCGACGCCAGGTACTGAATATGGATGTCCCCCGAGGGCACATGGGCCGGGTCTGCCCCGCACGGTTAAGGTCCTCTCCCA
>JANLTA010000616.1:0-2194 GCA_031362705.1 Gemmataceae bacterium
ATCGAACTCGCCTAAAGGAGACTACCATGGGACTCAAAACTTTCCGTCCGCTCACGCCGACCAACCGTTTCAAGATTCTTCCTGACTTTGCCGAAGTCACCAAAAAGAAGCCGGAGAAGTCGCTCGTCGAAGCCAAGCCGAAGACCGGTGGTCGCAATAACAAAGGCCGGCTCACAACCCGTCACATCGGTGGCGGTCACAAGCAGAAGTACCGGATCATTGATTTCAAGCGCAAGACGCGCGGAGTCGTGGCTAATGTCATCGCGATTGAATACGATCCGAACCGCACCTGCCGCATCGCATTGCTCGAATACCCGGACAAGGTGAGGGCCTATATCCTTGCTCCCGTCGGCCTCGGCGTGGGAGATAAGGTGAGCGCCGGTCCCGGCAGCGAGCCGAAGACAGGCAACGCACTGCCGCTTCAGGAAATCCCGCTCGGCACCACGATTCATAACGTCGAACTTCAGCCCGGTCGCGGCGGCCAAATGGCCCGGAGTGCCGGCGTCGGTGTTATTATTAACAACCGCGAAGGCGACTTTGCGTTGCTTAAGCTGCCATCTGGAGAAATTCGCCGCGTCCACGTGAACTGCTATGCGACCATCGGACAGGTGGGCAACGTGGAGCACATGAATGTCAGTTCCGGCAAGGCTGGGCGCAGTCGCTGGCGCGGTGTTCGCCCGACGGTCCGCGGCATGGTGATGAACCCGGTCGATCACCCGATGGGTGGCGGACAGGGTAAATCCAAGGGCGGTGGCGGACGTCACCACCCGATGAGCCCTTGGGGCCAGTTGGCAAAAGGTTTCAAGACGCGCCGCAAGCACAAGCCCAGTGACCGCTTCATCCTGCAGCGTAAGAACTCAACGAAGAAAGCAACACTCTAACCGAACATGGGACGCAGCCTCAAAAAAGGACCTTTTGTCGAGCAGCACCTGCTCGAAAAGATCGACAAGATGAATGCCGCACCGGTGAAGAAGCCGATCAAAACCTGGTCGAGACGTTCCACGGTCATTCCGGACTTCGTCGGACACACGTTCCTCGTCCACAACGGGAAAGTTTTTAACTCGGTCTTTGTGACCGAAAACATGGTGGGTCACAAGCTTGGTGAATTTTCGCCCACGCGAATCTTCAAGAAGCACGGTGCCCACACCGCCAAAGTGGCGAAGTAGCAGGACCGGCTGCGTGCCGGATTCTCAGCAATGAAATCCATCGCGTCCGCCCTGCTAGTCATCACTTATCTCGTGTTGTGCGCGAGCGTCGGTCCAGCCGACGACAGTTCTTTGCCAAAAACAGATTCTGAATCATCCGAAGTGACGGCCCTCGTCGCATTGGAGAGGCTGCTTGCGGAAAATCGCAAGCTCCGCGGGGATGTAGCCGAAGCCAGAAAACTGGCAGCCACATCCACCGCTGAAGCTGAGATTTTCAAGCGGCAAGTCCAGGAACTCGCCCTTCGTATGGAGGCGCTAGGGACCAGCACTGCTGATCCATCCAAGCTCGAGCAGCGACTCCTTCAGGCAGTTCATGATCTTCAAATCAGTGAACGCAGCCGGAAAGCATTGAGCAACCAGTTGGTGCGCTTGGCTGAACTGGCGCAAGCCTTCCTTAAAAAACCCGACGCTGAATCAAAACTCGTGTTTCAAACCGAGTTAAGAAGCGCCGAGGAAACCCTGGTGAAAGCCGCAGTCGGCGATTTCCTGGCCCTTGAAAATAAGGTGAGCGAGCCGTCGGCGAATCTCCAACACGGAAAAGTAAGCGCAGTGCGGCCGGAATTAGGCTGCGTCGTCATTAATTTGGGGACCAAGCACGGCGTCAAAGTCGGCATGCCGTTCCAAGTACGCCGCGGCGCGAAGCTGGTTGCCACCCTTCGCGTCGTCGATACGAGGCAATCGTTCGCAGGAACAGTGATTCAGAATTTAGTTTCAGACAAAGAGCCGATCAAAGTCGGGGACACCGTAAAGGTGGATACCCAACTCAACTAAAATTTAACTAACAACTAACGCCACTAATTTTAACGCAAAATGGAAGTCAAAGCCATATACCGATTTGCGCGCATGTCGGCCTTCAAACTCCGAGATGTGACGCGTGAGATCCAAGGCCACCCTGTGGCCCGTGCTCTGGACATTGTCGCGTTTAGCCCGAAGAAAGCCGCGTTCCTCGTGCAAAAGACGCTCAAAAGTGCCATCGCCAATGCCGAGAA
>JANLTA010000751.1:0-10755 GCA_031362705.1 Gemmataceae bacterium
GCTATCTGGCGCCTTTGGGACGGAAAATAACCCGTGGGTTGCGTTCCCCGAGGTGTTTGTCTTCTTGCCTCGTCTTCTTGGTCTTGCGGTCAATGTGAAAAACGACTGGTTCGACTACAGCGTCTTCGATCACTTGGGCCAGAAACTGATCAGTCATAGCGTCGAGACTTGCCACGTCACGAATGCGACCAATCAATGCCCGCTTATGGTCTTCGAGGATTGACGACAGCGATCGTTGCCCCCGAAGGAAGTTGTACTTGTAAAAGAGAAACTCCTTAATAAACATCTCGATCGTACCCGAAATTAGCCCGCACCGTGCGGGCGCTTAGCTGAATTTTACCGATAAGCCTTCGGGCAACAATGTCGGTTACGGCCAAAAAAAGGGAACGCGCAGGCCTCCCAGGAACTCAGTCGAACGAGCGATTAGCTAACCGCAGCGACTTCCTTCGCGTCTACGGATGCAAGCCAAGCCTTTGCTTCGTCCAAGCCAGCGCGGAGAGAATCGAGATCCTCTTGCGTTACGCCGGTTCCGGATGCGAGTTGATTCTTAAGGTCAGCAATAAGACCGATCATCAGGTCCATTTGGGCATCTGCGTTTACCGCAGCAGCCTTGATTGCTTCCACATCGTCTTTTACGTCTTGGATCGTTGCCATTATCTTGTTTAGTTTTCTCAGTGCACGTTGCTCAAAGGTCTGGCGCTTCCACCAGCCACAAAAGATTCTCATAGGAGTGCGAAGGCAGCACACGCTTTCGGTGGGCATGACCGCCCTAATGGAGTGCCGCAAAATCCTTGCCTTGCACTTCGATACGAGTTCAATGCCGCCAAGCCTCCTGTGTGATTTTCGAAAAAACTTTGCAACAGGCTCTTGAAAGTTAGTGAGCGTTCTGCTTCTTCCTTAGACCTAGGGCGTGTCCTTCTCGCGCTCGAAGGCCGTCGTGTGACGGCAGGTGGTCCGCCATGCTCACTCAATGTTTTTCCAACCAAGCCGAAAAGTCGGTCGACACCGCAACATGCGAACCACGACAGAACCACGAGGTCGTTTGACTTGATTCTTTTGCTCGTCACCCTTCGTCGCAATACGTCCGCATAGGCCGCGAGTTAGGCTGCAATTCCCGACAATGAAAAAACCGCAACCAACCTTGAAATCGTCGGGCCGCGAGAGTAATTTGTCCATGCCTGCTGTTGCATTACTCCGACGATTGGGCGACGTTTGGGTGGTGGCAGCGGGCTTTTTCATGCGCCCTTCGGATCGTGTTGCCGGGTTTGATTTCCAGAATCACTATTGGCGAAACAGTTATTTCCCCTCAACTGCCAAAAACAACCCTGACATCGATGTCGACAAGGCAGCCGCCAATCGCTCAATATTAATGAGGCTGACATTCCGTGACCCACGTTCAATGTCGCTGACGTAGGTGCGATGAATACTCGCTTTTTCGGCCAGATCTTCCTGGGTCATGCCAAGTGTTTCTCGGCGGTCGCGTACGGCGTCGCCGAACCGTTCCCGAATATCAGGTTTCGCACCCCGTTTCGCCATTGCGGCGACGTTAGCCGCGTGTAGACTTTAAGTGTATCGACGATGAGTGACATTCCGTGACCACCGGCCAGGGACGTTGTCCTGACCTTCCGAAGGGGCCCATTCCATGATCCGTTTTCCTCGTTCAACAATCAGCCGCACGTCGCGCTCCGCTGGCTCAGTTTCCCACTTTCGGCCATTACTGCAGCCCCTTGAAGATCGAACGGCTCCGGCAAGCTTTCAGGGATTGGGCGATCTGACGGGCGGCGATTACTTCAGTCAGGGGCGCGCTGTCTCCGCCAATGGTTTGGTGGTCATTGGCGGGAGTACCTCCAGTTCAGGCCACGAGGCGTTTCGCTGGACGGAAGCGACCGGCTTAGTGGGCTTAAGTGATCTGCCGGGCGGGCCATTTCAAAGCGGCGCTCTCGGATTATCGGCAGATGGTTCAGTGGTCGTCGGCTCGGGGAATCTGAACTATCCTGCTATTGGCTCGGAGGCGTTTCGATGGACGACCAACAACGGCATGGTCAGTTTAGGTGACCTGCCCGGTGGAACGTTTGACAGTTCAGCGCATGCGGTTTCGGCGGACGGATCGATCGTGGTAGGCCGAGGGCATTCGACCTTGGGCGAAGAGGCGTTCCGGTGGACGGAGGCCACAGGAATAATCGGACTGGGCGATTTGCCCGGCGGTCTTTTCCAGAGCTACGCCAATGGCGTATCGGCGGATGGCTCGGTGGTTGTCGGCTTAGGATATGGCAACTCCGGTAACGAGGGATTCCGCTGGACCGGGGCCGGCGGCATGGTTGGCCTGGGCAATCTTCCGGGAGGAAACTATAGCGACGCTTACAATGTTTCGGGCGATGGCTCCGTAATTGTTGGCCTCGCCCAATCGGCGTCGGGCTCTTTGGCGTGTCGCTGGACTTCCGCGGAAGGGTGGGTCAGCCTAGGTGAACTGCCCGGTGGGACTGTTTCCGGATACGCCTACGCGACATCGGCCAATGGCTCGGTCATTGTCGGCGAAAGTAATACCGACTCGGGCTACCAGGCGTTTCGGTGGACCAAGTCCAATGGCATGCGCAATTTGCGGAATATGCTCGCCGGTGACTACGGGTTGGCCAGTCAACTCGCCGGGTGGACACTCAACTATGCGATCAGCACTTCGGCGGATGGCCGAGCTCTCGTTGGTATTGGCACCAATCCTGAAAGCCAGTCCGAAGCGTGGATCGCGCGACTGGGTACGCCACCACGCGTTCAATCCATGCAGGTCAACGATGGTGCGGCACAGCGGTCGCGCTTAACTTCAATCACGATTACATTCGATCAATTAGTGAACTTGCCCGCCAACCCGGCGACGGCGTTCCAATTGATCCGCCAATCCGATAACGCCCCAGTCCCCTTGCATGCTTCGGTTGTCGGCAACGCTGTCTCGCTCACATTCAATCCGGGCACGACGGTCGAATTCGGTTCACTGACCGACGGCCGGTACACGCTCACGGTGCTCGCTGGACAAGTCAACGGGGGCAACTTCGACGGCAACGGTGACGGTACGGACGGCGATGATTACATCCTGACTGGCGCGCCGGCGAACGGGCTCTTCCGGCTGTACGGCGATATCACGGGCGACAGTTCCGTGAATGCCAGCGACTTCATCCAATTTCGTCTCGGCTTCGGCGGAGTCAACGATGCTCTCGACTTCGATGTTGACGGCGCGGTTTCTGCAAATGACTTCATCCAGTTTCGGCTGCGGTTTGGCGCTTCGACTTGAGATCTAAAAAAAATGCCTGGTCAATGCGCTATGCGTGTTCATCGTCCTTCACCCACGGTCGATCCCGAACTGGGATCGGCCGTGAGCAATTGGGAAGGCCACGCATCGCGCAGGTGACTTCATCGCGAAACTTTGACGTTGCATTGGCTCAGAGATCGGTAACGTCGGAACACGGTGTCGATGGCACCATTGATTTCTTGATTGAAGCGTTTTCCATTCAAAGTTTTCCGAATCGCGTCGGTGACGGCCCTGGGCAGTTTTGTTGATACGTAAACGCTCACGTGAATTTCGTCAATGAGCGACTTCGCCATGCGGCCTCCTGTCGTTGTCCATGCGTGGATTGTGCTGAGTGAGCATTGGTCGCCTGCATGCCGGCTAATCCCCATGGACTGGCCGGAGATCAGCTGGCAGGCTGGCAACCATCGCATCGGTGCACCATCAAGTTCTCTTGGGCGTAAAACGTGGCAGTGGTGCGGGAGTCAATAGTCGTGCCATCATGGCAATGGCTGTGATGGTCACCCCGTGAAGGACGGCGGCCAGCACCGGCGTTGCGGAGTAGCCCAGCGCCGCAGCACCCAACCCGGCGGTGATCGCCATCGGCACGGCTCGACGCAAGCGCCAAGCGACCAGGATCAGACCGGTGACCGTGGCTGCCGTCCGGGTAATGCGCCTGACGGTCGCGCGGCGTGCGGCATTTGGAACGCGAAGCAAACTTTTGCCGAAGCCCATCACGGATCGACGGACTGTTGCCGGCAGCGCCGTGACAACCGCGACCGTTTTTCGCCACAACCATCGAACGCCATGACCGATTCGATGGTGCACAGGCAGTTTCGTTTGAGGCGGCGCCATGGCAGCGGCGAGCGCCGGCAACACGGCTGCGCCGGTGAACAACTCACGCAAGACGGTCTCGGTCGCTTCCTTGACCGCGGCGTGGACCGCCACTTGCACAGCGGAGGCCACCGACTCGTTGAGTCCGTCAGCGAGGCCATCGAGGATGCGGTCCAGGCGGTTGATCTGATCACTCAGATTGGGCCGACGCTGACCATTCAGTATCGCGGTCATGATGTGTTCCTTTGCTGTTTCGAGGTGGACCGTCACGTACGACCATGGCACCAGGCTCCGCCGACTCACCCAAGTTTGACTGGGGCTTACGGGCAAGCAAGGAAGGATGATCGATGACGGGTTGGAAGATACAGGGTTAGCGCACCACTTCATTTGGCGGCGCGAGCACGAGATATTCCAGAGCGGCCACACCGCCCAGAGGCAGCCAGTGACCGATTCTCCAGGATTTAAGTCGAAGGAGCGTACGAGTCGCGAAACAGACGATGCGACTTACGAGACCCCAATCCTGCGTGGAACGCGATGATGGCATGTCGGCATCGCGATCACCGCGGTAGCGCTGATCAAAGTCATCGTCTTCATAAGGGTCGTACGACTCGTCATATTGCCAGTTACCGCGGCGAGAGGGCGCGGGCCTGCGTTGCGGAATCATCCGCATCGCCAGCCGAATAGCTTCGGAGACGGCATCGGCCACGGTTGTACCCACAATGCGTGCGACTGTATCCCGAATCTGCCGGCCGAGTTGTTCGAACCGGACCAATAACAGGTCTATCTGGTCCACGATGAAACGTACTGCCGCTTCCTGAGGTGTTTGATCATTGCTCATGTCGAGCCTTTGTTCTGAGTTAATGGACGAGTTCGGGCAAACCGCGCAGCGAATCCATCGCCGAGCGAAGGACACGGCTTTGCCGACGTTGATGTTTCATATGGGCGACCAACCGACCCATGCGGGCGTCGGCGTCGCGGAGCAGAGTGCGAACGGATTCCGCTTCAGTCAGCGGATCGTGAGTTGTCCCAGGTGTGTTGCCGTTAGCATGACCGTTTTGGGAGGGTTCTGGTTTGCCATTGCGTTCGGCCATGGGTGTTTTCTCCAAAGGGGGTTGAGGTGACGGTGCCGCTGGTCTGGTGTGGTCGCTGGGTGTCAGAGGCATGAACACGAATTGCCGGTGCTTTTCGTGAAAGACGGCCGGTAACGAGGGCGTGACAATATGGAGTTCGCGGAAGCCGAGGCGCAACGCCCGCAGAAGGATGCGGCGATCACAGTTGAAGCGAATGGCCGGACCGGTCGATGTCGCTCCCGGCAAAGGCACGCACACGTCGCCCGCTTGAATTGCAACTGTCGGCCCGATTACGAGGTCCCCTGGAAGTGAATCCTCATCAACAATGGGAAGCCGCGGCAGTTGTTGGCGCAGCACATCGCAGTCCGCATCCGTGAACTGAATTCGATTCTGCACACGATTGGCCCTGGGCATGATGTCGGCGTAAGCCGGGTAACGACCATCCTTGTCGATAAGTGCGACGATGGTCCAAGGACCGCTGGTCACGATGAGTTGCGTCTCGGTCTTACCGATGGCAACCGTTTCATCGCGAAGCTCGCGACATGCCCAGAGAGCAAGTGCCCGAACCAATACCTGTTCCTTCCAGGGAAACGGCCATCGACCTTGTATCAGAAGTTCGCGACTGTTGGTCGCGACAATTTGACCCGACTTGCCATCGAGCAGCAGATTCTGCATGGCATAGCGCGTCGCTTGTTTCGACGTCACTGGCTGAGCCGTCGCCAGTGCGTTGAGGAGCGAAGGATCCACGGGCGTCAGATCTCTGGGCACGTTGGGAAAGCCTCGAACCGCTTCCGATAGACCCGCAGGGAAGTGACGTTGCTGGCCGACGCCATTGTCTTCCCACGCGGCGGCGACTTGCCCGCCTTCAACAGGTGTGAAAGTAACCTCCCCCTTCGAACCGGCGATCGCGTCAAGGGCGTCGGCATTCAGAGCCAGTGATTCCCCTGGGCCGCGGCCCGGCACGATGAGTCGGATCGCCAACTCCGGTGTGACCGATTCCAAACCTCGGCTCCGCGAGCCAGAACGGATGGTGACGACCGGTGTGACGATCGAACGACACCAATTCTTGCGCAGCACGGTCCGGAAGCGCGCAATGGCCGCGCGCGGCAATGCGATCATGAGTCAACTCCTATTTCGAGGAAGGGTGTGTTCGAGGCGGTCTTCGTTAACGAACCGGTTCATGCACCGTCAGTTCGGTGGCAAGCAAGTTGAGAGTTTGGTCCGCAACAACGGAGACGCCACGCAGCCAGCGGGCGAACTGCGCGACCATCAGGCCGGCCGCGATCGAGGCAGAGTAAATTGTCGAGCGCGCGGTGCATGTGCCGACATAAGCGTTGGCCCCATCAAACAGCGTCGATGGGTAATGCATGTCGATTGCCGGCCGATCCGATGCCAGCACCCGCACGACCTCGGCCGCCATGCGCCCATCCACGACGAATGGAACCAGATGCCTCACCGCATTCCAGATCGTGCGCCGGGTAGCAATGGCATCGACGCACAGAAACACTGCCGCCTTGGGCAGTCCTTTCAGACTTCGTGCCGTCGCCCGAGCGAATCTTATGGGTTGAACGGTTACATCCAGATCCGGCCGCAGATGTCGACACCATGCCGCCGTGGCAACGACCTTGGCACCACCCAGGTCGTTTGGAGAATAGCCTTGTGGTGCCAGGTTCTCGACGGCGACTTCATCGTCGTCGAACAATTGCAACCTCGCGACGCCGACGGCGGCGAGCTGCCAGGCGACTTGCCGTCCCACCGCGCCGACACCGATCACGATCGGCGTCACCGCAGCCAACCGCTCGGGTGGTACCAACGAACGCTGGCGGATATCACGATCCAGCATCAATTCGGCCATATGGCCTCCTCCAAGTGATTGGGGTTCCAACCATCGAAGGCCGTGAAGACATTTGAATCGAGTTGATCCAAACCCAAGCCGACTATGCTCAAGGCGTCGGCCGGCTGGGTTATCGCCGCGATCGGTGGCAATTGAACATGGGCGGCATACTCGTTCTGCCAGTCGTCGAACATCATGTCCAGACGCGCCGATGGACATGCCAATTCTTCGTGGCAGCGCGACCAGTCAACGCGTACTCCCAATGGAAAATTGGCTCCGGGGCCGGCGGCGAACTTCAACCGAGCATAAGTGTTCCCGGTCCGGCTCACGATCGCCATGATCGACCAGTCGGATGCGCCGAAAGCCGAGTGAAAGGTATCCTCGTCGGTCATGCTGGGCATGGCCGACGAACCCGGGTGAGTGTGTATCCACACTCGGGCAAACCGGTCCGGCGTCAGTCCGCGATCAATGTTCCGATCGAAGAAGTCGGCGACCGCTTCATCGGAAAACCGAACCGACACCATGGTCACTTCCTGTGGCAGGGTCAGGAAGTCGGTCACGTACAATGGCCGGCCTGGCGCGGTCAGTCCGAAGCCGCCGATTTCCGTGTCACCGGCATGGCAGAACCACATCAGCTTGAGCCATGCTCGTGGCGCAAAGGTCAGTCGGGGCCGTCTCCGCAGTGGCGGCCGGCAAAGTCGTCGTTGCATCGTTACTCTCCTCCAAGGGTTCATCTTCTTCCTCCATTTGAGCTGCGCAGTCGGGGCAGCGTTGCCCATCATTGATCTCATCGGTGGCGACCCAAGCATCGCACTGCTCACACTTAGCCAGACAATCCGGGCAACATGACTGCGTCGAAGCCGCCGATGTCTGACAACAACTGCTGCAGCACGGTTGATCGCAAATATCGCAACTGCCGATGCAGCCGGTGCACCTGGAAGAATCGCACGCGGTACAACTGACGACGCAACTCTCACACAGACAGTCACTGCACGACCCGCAACTGAAACTGTCCTCGTCCGTGCTTCGACCGCAATCCGCACATGGCTCGCCAAACCAGTCCTTCAAGTGAACAAAAGGACTGTCGCGATTGTAGTTGCGAAGAACTGAAATCACGAGTTGAACGGCATCCACCAACCGACCCTGTTCCAGGGCTCGACCGATGAGGAATCCGGCATCCCCGGCACACAGCGTACGGTCGCGCACGTGCGGATGGGTGACGCTGGAGTTCCCGGCCGCCGGCCGGGGGTTGATGGCCACGATGTCGAAACACCGTGAACCGGCATTCCCCAAACGGTCCCACTGCAACTCAATGGCGAACTCACCCAGCTCGACATCTTCGAGTGTGATCGCATCGGTCGTGATGCTCAGACAACCGCGCTTCCAGTCCACATGGATCGCGCCGAACTCGTGTTCGAGTTGGGCCAGCTCGGCCAACAAGTCGGTGGGCTTCGCTGGGACCTGGAAGCGGCGACTCACTTCCTCGGCACTTCGGTCTAAGAGGCTGCTCAACGCGTAAAGGCGACTGGTCAGCGTCTCGACCAGTTCATCGCGAGCGGTAGTCCAACCCCGCGCGACCACCTGTTCCAGGAGTCGGCAGGTGATTTGGATCACGTCCAAGGAATCGGTCAGGTCGCGTTGCAGCTCAAAGAGACCGGCTCGGGTGCGCGACGGAGATTTCGCGAGGGAATTTTCGATCCGGCGGGCGATCCGTAGCCGATGACGCCATGTGAGCATGCGAAGGGATCCTCCATCGAAAAGAGCGACGACCCACAATGACATGTCAGGTCGCCGCTCGATTGAATCAGTTGCAATTTGGCGTGGAAGCTATGCGCCTTCGATCTTGGTCGGAGTGATGCTGACGCGGTCGCCAGCAGCTAGCGTCTGATCCGCAGATGACGGTAGCCGGTTGACGCGAATGAGATAGTCTTCGGCTTTTTGGCCCGGCATCCGTTCGGTGAACAGCTTCGCGATCGTGGTGCCGTCGGCGACTTCAATCGTGTCGGCGAAACCGCCGCCGTGGTTGTTGATAAACATGATCTGCATGTTGGATCTCCCGGGCGAATTATTAAGGGTTGTGATGCGGGCGTGTAGTCAAAAATGATCACGTCACTGTCGGCGCGCTCAACCACCAGAGCTCGAGCCAGCTTAATTCCGCAGCAAGCGCGTCGCTGCGGCGATCAAACGGCCCAAGTCTGGGTCCGTTGACGGGGTTGAGGTCGGCCCACCAGCGGCCGTTGTCGTCGGGCTCAACGTGACTTGCCCTTCGGATTAACAGTGCACCAAGGGTGCTGAGATCGAGCATCTCGTCGTACACCGCGTGTACGACACCGGATGGGTTAATCCGCAGCCGCATGGCCGTCTCCGTTGGCGGAGCCCATCGATCGGATGATCCGTCGCCGCGGCGCGGCCACGATCAGGCCATCGAGTTCGGATTGCACCTGCATCATGGCCGTGCCGATCCGACTGCGAAGTCCGGCATTGATGCGCAGCGCCTGCGGCGTCACGCCATCGACTAACTTCTGAGCCTGCTCGACCAGGGCGTCGAGTTCGACATTGGACCGGACGTTTAGCTTTCCGAAGCGCTGGAAGAACTCGGTCAGGTTAGTTATGGCCGAGTCGCGGAAGATCTTGGGCTCGCCGTCACTGGTGAGCCGTTCCGTGAGATGACTCACAAGCTTGGCCAGTTCATCAATGAACGCCTGCTCGGCCAGTTGCACCGCCTCCTCGAAGCGATGCGTCACCCGCTCCTGCTCCTGACGAAAGAGATCCGGGTTGAGCCGCATCAGATATCCCGGCGGCTCAATTGACGGGAAGTCCCACTCGACGTCGAACAATCCCCGGATCTCCGTGGGATAGTCGTCGCCATTGAAGAGACGACCCAGCCGCTGCCGGGCATCAGCCAGAACTTGGTCATAGACCGCGTTCAAATCGGCTTCCGCCTGGTGGAGCTCCAAGCGAAAACGCTCCATCGCCTCAATGAAATTTCCCAGGTCGCTCTGCCGGATGAGCCGAACTCCGCTTTCGACATAGGGAAGCGTCAATGATCGCCAGTAACCGGCGATGCGCGACTTCAGGGCCGTCATGGCCTTGAACCGCTCATGGCGCACATCGATCAGACGCTTGCCGGCGGTCAGCAGTCTGCTGTCGGCCGCGTACGTCAGGCCGACTTCTTCTTTTTGACTGGTTGTCAGCGCCTTGTGCGTGCCCAACCAGGTAAAGTGCACCCGAACGGCCGCCGCGGTCCGCCGCAGCCGTTCCGCAGGCGACTCCGCCAGCCGCGCCGGATCGGCCAAGGCGATCGCAGTCATGGAGGCCTCCTATATATATTGAGGGAATTGTGGGCTAATCGACGGTCCAGCCGTCGGCGGCCAGTTCATCCACTGTGTCGTAAACACACCGCGCCAACTGCATCAGTTCATCCGTGGCCACGGGCATATTGAAGACGTTGCTCAAGAAGACAGTGGCTGAGAATCCGTACAGGTCGGCGTGACCGACCGCGTCGTACATCACGCCAAGATCGGGGTCGTTCCCACCAGCGAACCGGCGCACAACCGGCAGGAATGGCCGCGCGGGCCATAACTCCGGGTGCCGGAAGTAGTGCAAATCGCGCGCGGTGGCCCGCCGCTGCAATGGCCGAGTCATCGTCATTGGGACTTCCTGTTCAAGAGATTGTTGATGACCCGGTGCAAGTGCACGGGTCAAAGAATGTGAGGGGATCAGTTACGAGTGGGATCGCGTTG
>JANLTA010000777.1:0-5905 GCA_031362705.1 Gemmataceae bacterium
CCGAGCGGAGCAGGTGAAGCGGGCATGATTTTTACAGAACTGCGCAGCACGTCATGTCGGAGAGATGGGATTGGTCTTACTCCCCTCTCCCCTTGGGGGAGAGGGGACGGGGGTGAGGGGTCGGCGCTGGCCGCGCGTAGGTGCAACCCCTCACCCCTCACCCCTCTCCCCCGAGAGGGGAACCTGAAGTATCCAAGCGGAAACAAGTAATTAATTGCCATGACTCAATGGCTAATACACTCGTTCGAACGACCAGCGATGCTGGCGATGATCTTGGTTGCCAGCCTCGTACTTTTCGTCGTTTGGTTGACAACACGGCGGCGTACACTGCCATTCCCATCGCTAATGCCGCAACGACAATCGAGACGGCTTCAAGCATTTGCATTCACGACTGCACTGCTGATGTTCACTATTGCCGCCGCCGGCCCACGCTGGGGCGCACCAGAATCAGTTGCCACCGCGACGGGTCATGACATTGTCGTCGTCGTAGATATTAGTCGCAGCATGACCGCCCGCGATGCCATGCCGGACCGCATCGGCCGGGCCAGAGAGTTATTGCAACAAATCGTAGGGCAACTCGAACGTCGTGGCGGCATCCGAATGGCCATTGTCGCCTTCGCTTCTCAAGCGCATACCGTCTGCCCGCTGACATTCGACCTTGGCCACGTCACGCAGAAAGTCACAACGATTAGCGCCGACGCGCTGCCGGAAGCCTTCGCCGCCAGCGCCGCCTCCGGCACACGCATCGGTTCCGCACTGACTCACGCCGCCGAATTACTGGGTGAAAGTGGTGGCCGAATCTTGTTACTCTCCGACGCCGATGACCCGGCCCGCGACGGCGAGTGGCGACGCGGCTTAACCCTGAACATCCCGATCCACGTCATCGCCTTCGGCAACCCCGAGCGCGACATTGCCATTCCCGGCATCACAAACGCAACTTCACGTCTGCAAGAAGGCCCGTTGCGTGAGTTAGCATCACAAACCGGTGGCCGTTACATCGCTGAACACAACAGCATCATTGACGCCAGCTACCTCAACCAACTGCTCAGTGGCTCACCACCGAACACCTCCGAGCTTGTCGTTTCGCGTGCGCCCGTCAAGCCAGCACCGTTCCTAATAGCCGGGTTGCTTTGCCTCACATTGGGTTTAACCGGACTTCGTTGGCGACCCGCGATAATCACCGCCACAGCATTCGCCATCGCCGCTGCTCCCATTGATGATTGGCTGCGACGCGGCAACGCCGACTTGGCCGCAGGTCGCGCGGAATCCGCGCTCGCATGGTACGCCAAAGCCGCCGAACGCACGCCTGATCCGGGGCAAGTCGCATTCAATCAAGGCGTGGCGCTCGGCAACCTTGGACGCTTCCGCGACGCCGAGTTGCACTTCCGCCGCTCGCTCGTCGATGCCCAAGGCGAACGCCGAGCGAAAGCGCTATTCAACCTGGGCACGTGCCTCGTGCGCCGATGTGGCGGCATCGAACGCAAGGCGTTGAGCGACGCTGTGATTGCATTTCAACAAGCGATGCCGATTGCCAACGGTGAAATGGCCAATGAAATCACCATGAATCTCCGCATCGCCGAGCAACTCCTCGCGCAAGCTCCGCCTGAAGCAACCGGAAACCTCCAGCACCCGAGCCTGGCGGAGACGCACCACCCAAAGCCAATGCAGCTGATGGAAACGACCCCGGCGACAACGCCAATGTCACCGGCGAACTCGGCAAGTCACGCCGTCCGGTAGAATCCAGACAAGGCGGCCGCGATACCAAAGCGGCCCCGCCGCCGAGCAAAGGCAATCTGCCGCCGCTGCCCGACGATGAAACATTAACTTCGATTCCGCCCGAAGACCTTGCCGCGCACCTGGAGCGAATCGAGCAACGCATCGCCGCAGCGAAACAGGATCGCATGAAAGCGAAAACTCTGAAACCCAACCCGAACTACCCCGACTGGTGAACACTCTCGCGCTACTGATGATGTTGATAGGTGCCGACCCGGTGCAAGTGCCGGTCGCTGGCCGCCCGGTGGATTTCTCGGGAGCGGTGGGCGGGCCGTTTAGGGTGAAGTATGCGATCGATGACACTTACACGATTCTGGGAAATCCCCACATCGTGTCCATCCTGATTACAGGACCAGGGGACGTAACCAATGTGCAGCCGCCAGACCTGCAAGACATGCCTGGCGTGAAGAACAAGGTCGTTGTTGATTCCGTGAGCAGGAGAATTGTAACAACGCCGCCCGGAATTGCGTTTGACTACTCGCTACGAGTCAGGGAATGCGGTGTCTTGACGTTTTCTCGATGGAAGTTTGTTTATTACAGCGCAGAGTTACGAAGTTGGCAGACGACTTACGCTGGACCGATATCGGTGAACGTATGGTCTTCGCATGACGCGGCATTAAACGGTTACAATCGAACGACCAGCGACGCGCCGCCTGAGTTAAGGAAGTGGACCGAACGCGAAGATTGGCGGCAGAGGCCAGCGGGGTTTTTAGCATACATCTACCCAATTCTCAAGCGCGTCGGCATTGGGTTTCCAGCACCTGAAAACGCCAGGAGCAATCAGACCGCGTGGTTTTGGGTTGTTCCGCCATTATTGTGTGGAATCTTGGCGAGACATTACAGGCGGCGGCCAGATGACCGACTTTCTGTTCCCGCCGTTTCGGCACTTTCATCGCTGAACAGTAAGAACAGCGACGCCACCCGACTTGTAAGAGATGTGTTGCTGAGATTCCTTTGCGATGAGGTCAAAATGCCCGTGACCTGCAATACGGTGCCTGAGGTTCTGGCCTTTTCCCAGGTTCGGACGCCATTGGTCGCTGCATTAGAGCAATGCGACCTACATCGATTTGGACCTGCATATCCACAGGACGAGGATTTGCTTGCCAAAGCAAGACAGGCTGTCGCCGCATGGGAGTTTGCAAAATGATAACTCTCACAATGCTGTTGGTTTTCGCCTGCGACTCTACCAACATTAAGCCGGCCACAGTCGCAACACGTGACGACTTAACAATCGAAATGTGTTTGTTGTCGGCTATAGCAAGTGTCTATCTCGGCGAAGTTGCCGACGCACAGCAATACATGAAGCACGCCCATGCGATTGACCCGTCCAACGCACTGGCTATTGATGGGCTCAAACTTATTCGAGCACATGTTACATTCCCATCCGACTCAGTCGCCGCCGCCAGTCTTCAACCCGCATCCGAATGGTACCCCGGTTGGCTCTTCTCTTCAGCTCTTATTATTCTCGGCTTCTTCGCATGGTGTATCGTGTGCGCATCATTGACCGGGTGGTACCAAGTCCGTAGTCGCCGATGGCTGATCGTCGCCGGGATCATGCTGCCCTTGGCGTTGATCCCGCCGCTTAATGAACTGGTCCGTCATGTGCGGCAGGAACGTGATCGCGTGGGCCCACCCGTCGTTATTGCCAGAGATACCGCATTACGCGCAGGCAACGGTCACGATTACGCATCCAAAATCAACTTGCCGCATTGTGTCGAGTGCCGCAAGATCGGCGAGCGTGGCGAGTGGCTCCAGATCGAATTCGCCAGCGGGCTGACGGGATGGGTCGAGAAGCAACACGCGATTGTGGCGACCGAATAATCATGAGTACTTACTTCACGCAAACAGCGATGTGAACGTAAATGACCGCCCATCGAACAAGCCCCGGTCACTCAACTTCAACGACGGTATGACCAGCAGCGCCATGAAGCTCAGTGTCATGAACGGGGCGGTCAGTTGCGAACCCAGTGCTTTCGCACGTTCGTCGAGTTGCGCGTAACCAGCTGCGACAGCATCGCCATCGCGGCTCATGAGGCCCGCGACTTCGAGTGGCAGTGAATCCACGTATTTGCCGCGTGCCACGGCCAGACCGCCGCTATTCTCGATGATGGCGTTGATGGCCGCGACCAGGTCATCGTCATTGGTGCCGACGGCCACGATGTTGTGCGAGTCGTGCGCCACGCTGCCGGCAATAGCGCCCAGTTGCAGCCCGAATCCGTGAATCAATGCCACTGCCGGCGGTGCGACGGCATACCGATTGACCACCACAATTTTGAGCACATCGCGTTCAAGGTCGGCAACCACATCGCCATTTTCGACTTTGGCAGGAAGCAGCAGTTCATCGGTAACCAGTTGGCCATCACGCGCGCCGATAACGCGGACATGGTCGCCCTTCGCCGTGACGCGTAAATGCTCGCAGTTGATTGGTTTAGAAGTAAACTGGTTGGGTGCTTCGCATGACACACGGGGCAACAACGATTCACCATCACGGTAGACGCATTGGCCATCAATCCAGGTTTGCCGCGCGCGGAATTCCGTGAGGTCATCCACAAGAACAAAGTCCGCCGCGTCGCCAACCCGCAGCAAACCCACGGGCAATCGGTAGTGATTCACCGGGTTGACGCAGGCGACCAGCAACACATCGAACAAATCCGCCCCGCCAGCGATCGCCCGCGCGACCAATCGATTGATATGTCCTTCCACCAGTGCATCCGGGTGCATATCGTCGGTGCACAACATGCACCGCTCGGGATGCGACTGCAAAAGCGGCTCCAGCGCGGCAAAGTTTTTGGCGGCCGAGCCTTCACGAATAAGTATGCTCATACCCGCCGCGATTTTGTCGAGAGCCTCATCCACAGTCACGCACTCATGATCGGTCGTGATCCCGGCCGCGGCATAACGGCGTGCCTCATGGCCGCGCAGGCCCGGTGCGTGACCATCGATCGGTTTGCAAAGGTCGCGGGCAATGCGAATCTTCGCTAACACCTCCGGGTCGCCGTGCAGCACACCGGGGTAGTTCATCATCTCGCTGAGGTAGCCCAGGCCATCTTGCTCGAAAAGTTCACGCACATCGTCAGATGTGATGGTCGCGCCGGCCGTCTCAAATGCCGTGGCCGGCACGCAAGATGGCACACCCCAATGAAACTTAAACGGCACCTGACGGCCATTGGCGACCATGAAGCGCACGCCGTCTTTGCCCAACACATTGGCGATCTCATGCGGGTCCGACACCGTCGCAACCGTGCCATGCCGCACTGCCAGCCGGGCAAACTCGGAAGGCACCATCATCGAACTTTCGATGTGAACATGCGCATCAATGAATCCCGGCATCAAATAACCATCGGCCTGTTCCACAGGATCAATAGCGGCAATACGACCATCAACGATAGTGGCCCGCCCCGGCGAAATGCAGCGGGCCAAGACATCGACGACATTGGCGGTAATGGAAAATGAGACCATAGGGAGACTATGGCAAATTCGATGCAAAATGGCAGCCCATCAGCGAGTCTCCAGCCGGTATTGCGGCCGGCCGAGGGGATTGGTGGATACGTCGAGGCGAATTTGTTTGTTCAATATCCCTGAGCGCTGCCATCCATCATCTATTGGCGACGCCTGGTATTCGCTCTTAACAAGCACATTGATGTCGAATCGCATGGCACCGTTGCGGACGTCGATCAGCCAGTACTCGGGGACGCACGCCAAGCTAAAACGTTTTGGCCCAAGTTCGATGTCTTTCTTCACGGAGCTATCGCTGAGCACTTCGATCACAATGTCCGGCGTGCCCTCCAATTCCATGACGCGGCCCGGTTCAGTTTCGATGTAACGCACTTTCATGGATCGTTGGGAGTTCCATGTGACAAATGTGCCGTCCGGTTCACATGATAGGCCGGATTCCGAGTGAACGACACGGGTTCCGTCGGGATAGAATTCGCCCAGGTCTTCCAATTGGGAAAACATGCGGTCCAATGCGAACTTTATTCGCACGTGGCTAAACACGTCTTCCATCGTCATGTCCACCCAAATCGTGTTGTCAAAATACTCAATTCGGCCACGTTCCGG
The DNA here is from genome assembly GCA_031362705.1 of Gemmataceae bacterium. Taxonomy (GTDB): domain Bacteria; phylum Planctomycetota; class Planctomycetia; order Gemmatales; family Gemmataceae; genus JAIBBI01. The sequence goes on from JANLTA010000777.1 coordinate 5,833, forward strand.
AAACTCCGGCGACAACGACCAGCGGCGGAATGAAGCGAGGTCGCGGACCCAATCGGGAATAAAGACTTCGTCC
>JANLTA010000817.1:0-3924 GCA_031362705.1 Gemmataceae bacterium
CACGTCGAGCTTACGCTTCGACGCTCGCTCTAACCGACGTTGCCATTGTGAAGGCGTGAGGCGATTGCCATGCGATATGCGGTCTTTTTCATTTTGGGCCTGGCGGTGTCACCACTCCACGCCCAGCCCAACGCCTTCATCGATTACACCACGCCAAGCGGTCGCGCTGTCATTGGCGCTCAACTTGCGGCAGGGCAGTTGCTTTCCGAGTTCCGTCTTTTGGCGATGTCGGGGAGCGCTCAGCCGGCCAATGTGCAGCAGGAATTGCAGAACGGCTGCAACCGCGCGACCGTGCAGATCAACGCCCTTTATCGCACCATTCAGGTCGGCACGAACTGGGCGGTGTTGCAGCCACAGGTGGATATTGTCAATCGATCGGTCAGCGAAGCCTGCGCGTTTGTCCGGACCAACGCGCCTAATGATCGCTCGCTCGCTCTAGCGATTGGCCGCGTGGAGTTTGCCTGGCAGCGGACGCAGGCGCTATTGGCCCGTGGTTTCGGCGGCTTCAATCCAGTCAACCCCATCGGACCCGTGGTCGGGCCACAACAGGCCCAAATCGTCGCACTGGCTAGGTCGCTGGATCGACAGTCCGATCTGCTCGCCATTGTTGGGCAGCAGACGTTGCCCAACAATATCGGCGGCGAACAACTCGAACAATCCATTCGTGATTTTGCGGCCTCATGTGATCGCCTGAGCGGCCACATCGACCGCGGCGAGCCATTTGCCGTGTCATTGGCCCACGTGAAAACGCGCTGGGATACGTTGGCTACGACGCTCGGCGGTGTGCAGTTGCATCAATTCGTCGGCGTGCGCCTTCAGGCCGCTCGGGTCGATCAACTCTATCGGGCGTTGTTGCTTGCAGTCGGGCAGCAGCAGATTCCGCAACCCGCGTTCTGGCTGAACAATCAAAAACTGCACGGTGCCATTGCCATCGGCGCGGGCGAAGGCGGCCAACCCATTGTGCGTGTTTACTCCGACCGTCGTGGCGGCGAGTTCCATGACTTCATGGCTTACGATCCTAGCTTTCAGGGCGGCGTCCGCGTGGCGGTCGGCGATGTCAATGGCGATGGCGTCGTCGATATTGTCACCGCGCCGGGCAAAGGCATGCCGCCGCTGGTGCGTGTCTTCGATGGTCGGGATTTATCGCTATTGAGCCAGTTCTATGCGTACGATCCAAACTTCCTCAGCGGCGTGTTCGTCGCCGCCGCCGATGTCACTGGCGATGGCCGAGCCGAGATTGTCTGCGGAGCGGGTGACCCCGGTGGCCCACACGTCCGCGCTTTCGACGGCATGACCGGCCAGGTGAAAGCCCAGTTTTACGCTTACCATCAACAGTTGCAGTGCGGCGTGCGCGTCGCTCTCGGCGATGTTGATGGCGACCGCATCCCCGACATCATCACCGCACCCGGACCCGGTACCGAACCGATTATCCGCGTGTTCAGCGGTCGCGATGTTTCGCAGCTCTCATCGTTTCATGCGTATGAACCGGCATTTCAGGGCGGCGTGTTCGTCGCCGCTGCCGACATCAATCGCAACGGACGTGCCGAGGTTGTCACCGGTGCGGGCACCAACGGCGGACCGCACGTCCGCATCTTTGATCCCATCGGCGGCCGGCTGGTGCAGGAGTTCTTTGCCTATGATCGCAGTTTCCTCGGCGGTGTGCGGCTTGCCGTCTGCGACGCCGTCGGCGATGGCCGCCCGGACATCATCACCGCCCCCGGCCCCGGCATCGCGCCGGTAGTGCGCATCTACCGCAACCGCGACGGTCAACTCGACCGCGAGTTCTCCGCCTTCGATCCGCTCTTCCGCGGCGGTGCGTGGATCGCGGGGAACTAAGACGTGCATCAATTCTTGATACCGATCATCACCAGATGCTCGGCCGGATGTTGATCGCGTTCCAGCAGGATGCACTTGCATCCGCGGTCGTTGATGATGTGCAGATATGCGGCATCGGATAGCGAACTGTAGTAAAACTTCTGCCCGTTCATTGCGCCGGTAATCTCACCATCGATACCGCCGGCCGTGAATAGGATTGCTCCCCCGGGAGCCACGGCGTCGCACAACTTCGCGACGACGTGTCCCTGTTCGGTTTTCGGCACGTGGAAAGTGCTGTCCCAGGCGATGACCACATCATAAGTCTCCGGCGGTTGCCACGTACAAATGTCGGCGTGAATAAACTGCGCACCGGGATGACGTTTCCGCGCCAACCGGAGCATCGTTTCCGACACATCAAGCCCGACGACTTGAAGACTTGCATCTGTCAATGTGTCAATAATTCTGCCGCCGCTGCCACACCCGACATCCAGTGCTTTGCCACGGTTGGCAGCAAATAGAATTGTGCGACGAACATACGCAAGTCCAGTGGTCGAACCGTCTTGTTGGCAATCCCACCATTCGGCAATTCGGTCGTACTGTCGGCCAGTGTCTTCGGGCTTCATGACCAGATCGCCTGATGTGCGTTGAAGAGAGAACTTTCCTTGCGCATCTGCATACGCTTTATGTATTCCGAGCCGGGGTCATGGTTGTTCCGGAAGCGAATATTCAAACTCATACAAGTGTTTCTTGTCCACGATTTTGATCGACATCTTACCTGCGAGACCCACCAACTGTCCCGTGCCTGAGTCGGGCACGACCGTCACAGTCAATTGCGCATCGCCGCGTTTAATGGTGCCACTGTGCTGGAGCACAAAGGTACCGGTGCAATCATTCAACTTTCCCGTGACCATCTCGATGGCGACGTACCCTGCCGAACCTTTGACAGCCGTACCGGCCGACAACATTTCGCCCTTGCTGGTGGCTTCCAGTTCGCCGACAAACGTCTTGTCGATCGAACGCCGACCGAGTAAAGCATCGGCCGTGTTGTCGTCCAGCGCCAATGTAGCCAGTTTGACTTCAAATTGTCCCGTTGCTCGTCTCGACATTGCGGCCTCCTTCGTTTTGCCGCCGCGGGGCACCGGTGGTTCGGTTCGCGAAAATACGTGCGAGCTTATGGTGACACTCAAAAATGCCCCAGTGATAAACCACGCACCAACGCGGTATCGGCGATTCAGATTCGTAGTCTTTTGCATGCAAAACTCCTTCACTATGCTAGCGATTCGGTCACCAGCGATTTTTTCGTGTTCCAACAATTGTTAGATCGAGTTTAATCCGGGCCACAATGCCCACATGTTCAAAGTCACCCGTATTCTCTCGGCGAAACGACCATAACAAGTCAAAAACTCGCATCCAAAAGCGTTCGAATAGTCGCCTCATAATAAGCCGAGCCGACTGATGGGAAATTGGCCGACTATTTGCGGACCGACAAACACAATGAGCCACTGCGGAGCCGCGAGGACTTCAAGAAACTCATGGCTGAATTGACGGCACCAATGCCAAGCGCCAAAAAAAGTGACCCTTGAGCACCCCACATTTCGCCCGATACAATGAGCAAGCCCGGCAGGAGACCATCTCATGACCATTACAGTCACTGATCCGGTTTTGCTTGCCGAACTGAAACATATCGAAGGCTCTGTGATATTGACCGATCCACAAGGCCGGCTCATCGGCACCCTCCTAGTCAATCGCGACGGTAAGGTGCCGCCGGGTATCAAGTCGCCGATCACGGATTTTGAATCCGCCGGTGTATCAACGAACAAATAACGCTGACCGCCTCCGTTCCCTCTCCTTTGACTTTCCCCCGTCACCCGGTAAACCTTTCCCATCCATTTGCACACACGGATTGTGACCCATGTACTACAACGCACGCCGGCTGTTTGTTGCCAGTTGCCTGGCGCTCATCACCTCCGCGTTTTCGTTTCAGATGCGGCAGAACATCGGCGATGATCTCGGCTCGACGTTCAGCCTGACGAAGGAAGCAGTCGGCTCACTCATGGGCGGGCAGTTCCTCGGCATGGCACTGGCCATGCTGGTGTTTGCTCCGCTGTG
>JANLTA010000831.1:0-1662 GCA_031362705.1 Gemmataceae bacterium
CATCACCACCACGATCTTCGCTGCGGTCACTGCCGATGAAGCCGGGAGCTTCGTCAACCCGCCGGGCGGGGCGTTCCAATCCTGCGGTTTGGGCGCGCCAGAACGACCGTTGTCTGAAGTTCGGACGGTCTCCCTGTTCGAATCATTCTGCCGCGTACCGCGACTTTGGCCGAACATGGCCTCAAGTATTTTGACAGGGTCGACGTCATCGTCGACGAGCACATCGAAAATACCTCCTTGGCGGAACACCGTCACCCGCGAACACAGGCTAATGAATTCCTCCAATTCGCTAGACATGTAAACGACCGAATTTCCCTCGGCGACGAAGTCACGGAGGTGCTGATAGAGTTCGTGCTTGGTCGTCACGTCGATGCCGCGGGCCGGATCATTCAACACAAGAATTCGCGGGCGAAGGGCAAATGCCCGCCCGATGAGAACTTTCTGCTGATTGCCTCCGCTCAGGGACGTAATCAGATTGGTCTTGGGTCCGGTCTTGATCGATAGGCGCCGTACCTCCCAATCGAAGACACCTTCGAGCTCGGACCAATCGACGAGGCTGATCTTGCCGCCACGTCGGTGCAGTCTGTAGAGCGGTATCAGCAGGTTTTCGAAAATACTCAAATTGGGCAGAATGCCTTCCCGTTTGCGGTCGCCTGATACGAATTCGATTCCATTGGCTTTGGCGAGCTCAAGGCTGGTGATTTCCGTCTGACCGGATGTGCCGGCCAACTGCACGATGGGCGCTGACTGTGCCGCCGGAGAAACGCCCGCCAGGATGCGGACGAAACTGTCCTGTCCATGGCCCTCAAGGCCCGTTACGCCGACTATTTCTCCCTTACGGAGTTCAAAGTTGACGGGGTCGGCGTTGGGCCAAACCTTGAGATTGGCCGTCCTCAGGACAATTTGACTGCTGACGGCTGTGGGGGGCTTTCTCTCGACGGCTGACTTAGCTTCTACCTTACCCGCCATCAGGCCGAGCAAATTGTCTTCGGTGATTTCGCTCTTGGCCAGCACGCCGACATTTTTCCCATCGCGCATAACGGTCGCCCGGTCGCATACGCGAATCAATTCAGCGATGCGGTGGGTGACAATGAGAACCGCAGCACCCTGGTCGCGCAGCTCCCGCATTTTCTGGAACAGCCGCTCGGTTGAATCAAAGTCGAGTGCGGCGGAAGATTCGTCGAGAATCAAAATCTTCGGTTTGCAGAGCAGCGCGCGGCCGATGGTTATCCAGGCTTTGATGCCTAGCGACAAGCCGCCCGCCAGCCGTTGCGGGTCGACCTCATCGCCGACCAGTTCCGTCATCAGGACATGGGCCCTGGCGATTTTTTCACGCGATGAGAGAGTCTTTGACCACAGGCCATCGGAGCCGGCGAACAAGTTTTCGGCAATGGTTGCCTCGTCGGCGACCATGACTTCCTGAAATACCATCGCGACGCCAAGTTTGCGGGCATCCGCTGGCGATTTGGGCGAATGTCCGAGAATTGAGATCTCGCCACTGTCGGCCGCGAGCACGCCGGAAAGCACCTTGGCCAGCGTGCTCTTGCCGCAGCCATTGCCGCCTACGATGGCATGAATCTCACCGAAATTGGCGCGAAACGAAACGCCGTTGAGAGCCTTGGTGACGCCAAAAGTCTTGTATGCGTCCTTGACATAGATAGC
>JANLTA010000557.1:0-3580 GCA_031362705.1 Gemmataceae bacterium
GTGCGGCCGTAGTACCAGTGGCCGTCGTCCCATTCCAATTTGATGGATCGGAAGCCGAGTGGTACTTTCGGGAACGGGTAGAACGGTCCGATGAACGGGAACGCACTCGCCGGGTATTCAGTCGGGTAGCCGACGCGCGAGTAGTTGTTGTACGGGGCGTAAGTCGGCCAAGCATTTGGCGGCATTCGCGGCGGTTGGCCGTCGTACAAACCACCAGTGGCTGGCATACCAATCGGTGTCGGATCCGAGCCACCAAAACCACCACCGTAACCACCACCCTGATACATCTGTGCGCCAGGCCCCGGCATTGGCATTGCGTTGCCAGTCATGCCACCCATCATCGGGCCGGGTGCGCCTTCACCCATCATCGCGCCGTGGCCACCCATGACCGGGCCAGGTGCGACGTTGCCCGGCGGCGTCGGCAACGCTTCAACGGCTTGGGCCTTCTGAATGTCGCCGCGAACATCGAGCTTGTTGTCGATCTTCCGGACGCCTTTGACGCCACGAACCACTTTGGCGACTTCGTCTTTTTGGTTCTGGTCGCGAACGGCTCCGGTCAACTCGACCGCGCCGGCTTCGCAGGAAACCTCGACACGGTAGCCATTCAAGTTGCCCGCTTGGGCAAGCTTGGTGGCGACGGCGTCGGCTAATTGTTGATCGGAATTGACGGCAACAGCGGCGGGCTTCACCGCGAAAAGGTCGGCCGCGCCGGCCGCGCTCGACAGGCCCAGGCATGCCGCCGCGGCGAGGCGGTAAGGAATTCGAAGTGCCACGGTATCATCCTCCTGATGGCTTGGGTCACGTCCATGCGCGACGCACTGCACGCCGCATTCATCGGCCATCCGGCAAATCCCAACGAAGTCATCATTTCGATTTCTCCCGACTTATCCACGACGCCCGGCCCGCGAACCCCTACGCCTCCGTCATCCCGACCGACCGCCCCAAGCCGTTCCACGACGATCAAGTTTTCTCGCTTTGACTCAAGTCCGCGGGGCGAGCCGCCGGTGAACTACTTGCGATTGGCTTTGTCCGTCTTTTTCGCCGGGGCATTTCTCAATTCGAGTTCGCCCTCGTTGGGAACGGCAGTGGAGTGCTGCGCATCGGCTTCTTTGGCCGTTGCGTTGCGAGTGGTGACGACACCGCCACCTTCACCCTCCATCGTGCTGATTGGGTCGCGAGCGGCTGTCGGCTTGGGATCAGGCGGCGTCTTCTTGTCTGACATTGGATAAACCTCAAATTGTTACTGCAAATCTCAAGTAAGTGACGGAATGGAATAGTGCAAATGGTATGCCGCTGGTACGCGGTTTGCACGGTAGCTTGTCCTGCGCTGACGATGAAGCTGAAACTGCGACGAGTGTCAGTTAACCGCAAACCGATACGCCAATCGTGATAGGATGCCATTGGTCATCAGCACGGGCACACAACTATGAAAAAACGCACAGCATTCCTGGCCATCGTGTACGTGATTGCCGTCGCGGCCCTTTCGTTACTGGTCATCGATTTGATCGCAGCGCACCGACGCATCAACATTGTGGAATCGCAGACGGGAGTTGGAGAGCTAGGCTCCACGCCGCAGCAATCGGTCAGCGAAAACAATCGTCAAACTGCCGCCGCAGCAACCCAGTTCTCGAAGTCCATTAGTGGAGTTCATGAAACGCTCGCCAAAGCGTCGCCACACAAACGGACGAAGATCATCACCGGTCAGCAGGCGCAAGAAGAAACCGCCCGCCGGCGTGAAGTGGCATCCAATAGGACAATGGTATCAGCATGGTCCGCCGACGATGTAGCCGAGCAGCTAAAGCGCAAGGGCCTGGTCCTCGCCGTCACACTACCGTACTGGCAACCTGATCCTGCTGCCAACGCTGCGAGTGACCGATCAACCAATCCAGCGCCGGACAATCAACAGTGGGGAGTAATTTGCCAGACAGCCGACGGCAAATCGTCTCTGGTCGCCCGTGTCGACAACCAGCCGCAACGCCAGCGCACGGCCATCGCCACATGTAAAGCGTCCGGGCTTCGTCCGTATTCATGGGGCAGCTTTGTATTAGGATTTACCGACGACGTTCAGCGCGACACGATTGTAGCCGCACTTCCGCGAATTGACTAAGCCGTGCCACTCAGTCGTCTGTCGCTTCGCATGTGCCGAAACTTTGCTGGTTGCCCCGAACCTTAGTGTCCACCCGTGTGTCACATGTCAAAGGGGCAATTGCCCGTTACTTCATTGGCCGTTGTAGGGCTTGAGCGGAACCGGGTTTGCGAATATACTTTCCCATCAGTAAGCACCTGTAGCTCAACTGGATAGAGCATCGGTCTACGGAACCGAAGGTTGCTGGTTCGAATCCAGCCAGGTGTAGTTCAATCAAGTCTTCCGCAAAACGTCGTTTTCCTGCACCGCGATAGTCGCAAATCAACAGACCTTTCGAGCCGAACCCGCTGCCGTCCGCCCAGTTCGGGCTTCCCGTCACGCAACGATAGCTTGCTTGAGCAACGATCGGAACGCAGGCGCATTGATATCATCCATTGAAACAACCTTAATATGGCGCATGGCCTTGCCTGTGCCTTCCAGAAGGTTCTTCGGATCCTTGAGCGAGCCGCCTTTGTGGAAGCCGAGCGTCGCATGGTTCTTCGTCACGTGGAGGTAGCAAAACAGGCCCTTCGCCGTGGAGTAGCATGGCCGACCCCATTTCATTTCCTCGGAAATGTCCTTCCCGGTCGCCAAGACCAGTTTTCTTAATGCCCTAAGCACGGGTGCCTGTTTGCTCGGTAGTGACTCAAACCACGCGTTCGGATCATCGCTCGGCATGATTGCCTCTCCATTGTGCCATGCAGTAAGGTCTTATTCGCCTCGTCAGTTACTGTAATTGTTCTCTTGCCGGGGCCGAATCCGACTGTGCATCATGGTACCCGAGGTACCGTCAGTTGCGATTACGCATGAGCATCCCGTGTATGACCAGCACTAGCAACGCACCGCCGACGGCGATCGCCATGCTACGCAGGTCGAATCCGCCAATTTCACCGAAACCGAGCAAATTGGTGCCAATGAAGCCTCCGACAACGGCACCCACAATGCCGAGAACGATGGTGAGGATGATCCCACCACCCTGCGGGCCTGGCATGATGAACTTCGCCAAAGCGCCGGCGATCAGACCGAAGATCAGCCACGATAAGATACCCATAACTCATGCTCCCGCAGAAGAAGTTGGAAGGCCCTCAACCGCCGAAGCGACAGACCGCTCGACCGGGACCGAACTTGACTATGCGTTATGGTATTCAAAAATGCCGTCGTAAAGCGCCGTGCCCGCCCCGGTCAGGTGCAGCGGATAGAGCTGTTGATGGCTGCCGTATGAACGCCGAAATCCCTCGGTAATCGTTGCATCCCACGCCATCCTATGGTACATCATAGGCATGGAGAAAGTAAGAAAGGTCAAGCTTCAGGAAACCCCGGCCTCACAGTCCGATCTTCGCGGCCGGCGGATCGGCGAGTGGGTGATTCTCTCGGCTAGTCGGAAGCGGCCGGGGTTCTGGAAGTGCCGGCATGAATGCGGCCGTGAAAAACTACTGGCACAGGATAAGCTCCTGC
>JANLTA010000843.1:0-1829 GCA_031362705.1 Gemmataceae bacterium
TCCGCCGGGTCATCAACACATTCAAGATGCCGGCCGTCCACCTGCTTTCCGACTCCAAAAAACGCATGAACGAAGTGCTACGACTGGACATCTTCTCAGAAATGTTGTTCGTGACCGAGGTGTATAACCCTGTTGTCCGCAAGATGGGTATTGAACGTAAAGAGCTGCGGCGGAAAACGTGCCGCGAGCAGTTGGTGATGCAGGCCGGCATGGATATGAAGCCGTAAGTTACGCGGACGTTACACACCGTTCAATTCAATTCGGTTAGACTACCTTGCGCCCCAACCAAGGAGTCGAGCCATGCGTGCAATCCTGGGTCTTGCCCTGGTAATGATTGTTTGTCAAAGGGCGATCGCAGGTGATCCGATTGCCATTATCGACACACCGTGGGGACAGACGGTGGATGGGCTGTGTACGCGCGTCCTGTTGTTAACAAAAGAGCCGAAGGTAGGGCAACCTCTGAAGGTCAGCTTCGAAGTCAGGAACACGGGCAAAGTGCCACGGACGTTTGACGATCAGCAGGCGTCGGTCAATAGTTCGATGAACGTCAAAGGCCCCGATGGAAAACACGTCCCGTACATCGCCACCAGCTATCAGACGATGGGAGAGAAGACGACATTGGCTGCAGGTGCCAGCAAGGTCGTCATCAAAGAACTGGACGTTGCGCAACAGTACTTACTTGATAAAGAAGGCAAACATACGATGCAGTTCCGTGATCGCAACGGACTCCCCGCCAGCAACGAGTTGGCCGTGACGTTGAAGCCCGGTGAACTGGCGGATGCGATGAAGCTGTTTGCGTCCGTGTTGTGGGCCACACCGGCGGGTTGGCGAGCCGCCCGGTATGACAATTCGATTGTGATGCTCAACACGCCGACCAACTTAAAGTCCGATGCGACCAGCGTTTCACTTGTTTTCACCAAAGACGATCAGGCACCCGGTCAGAATCTAAAGATTGTGCCGACCAAACTCGGCAACACGAAGCTGGGCCACGCTTGGCTGGTGCTGGAGCCGAAAGCAGCCGAGCGCTGGCCCGACCATGTGAAGTTCTTCGAGACTCAGTTAAAGCCGTTCGCCACGTCAAAGTAAAGCGGGCTGTGAAACTTGCGTCGGCGGCTTTAGCGTTCTGTCCTAAAACGGGAGGGGAAGTCGAAGCCGCCAACACGAGATGGCACCATGTCAGCAATTACTCGCCGCCAAGCCCTCATGTCATCGTTGGCACTGCCGCTGGCTGCCAATGTCCATGCTGAAGACGCGCCGTCAACATCGCACATTAAGCTCAGCGTCGCGGCGTATTCGTTTCGCAAGTACCTGGAAATCAAGAAGCCTGATGGACAGGCAATGACGCTGTTTCAGTTTGCCGACTTGTGCGCCGAATGGGGTTTGGGCGCGATTGAAATCACGAGTTATTATGTCCCGGAGACCACGCCGGCTTGGTTGCAAAAGTTCAAGCGGCATCTGACGCGGCGTGGCCTAGATGTGTCGGGCACGGCTGTGGGCAACGATTTTTGCGTGGCCGACGATGCAAAGCGGGCAGCCGAAGTCGCCAAAGTAAAGACGTGGATCGAAATCAGCGGCTACCTCGGTGCCAAGACGATTCGCGTGTTTGCCGGCAATGTCCCTAAAGGGGACGTGGAAATTGCCGCACGCAATCGCTGCATCGAATGTCTGAAAGAGGTGGCTGACTTTGCTCCTAAATATGGCGTGGTCATTGCCGTGGAAAACCACGGCGGCATCACGTCAACACCTGCCCAGGTATTGGCGTTGGTCAAAGGTGTGAATCACGAGTGGTTCGGCGTGAACCTGGACACATTTAACTTCCGAACGGCGGA
>JANLTA010000866.1:0-3368 GCA_031362705.1 Gemmataceae bacterium
TTCTATATCGCCAAAGGCCTGCAGTTAATGGCCGACGGAATCCGCAAGAACCGTAATCAGCCCGATATGCGTTATATGTTGGGATTTTACTTCCAAAACAAGTTCGGCGTCAGCGACGAGAACAATTACCTGCGCTCACTGCTGCAACTGAGTTGCATCGACCCTCGCGAGCGCGACGCCGCCAAGTTGCGCAACAAGGATGAGATCGATTTCGATGCGTTTGAGAAATTCGTCCGCACCAATCCAATGTTGGTTCGGCGCCTCAAAGACAAGCTCGACATGACGCCGAATCAGATTGTCGATTTCTTGGCGGCCAATCGCGTGATCCCGAGCCGGTTTTATGATTCTGATGTCGATGGTAAGACAGGAGCAAAGCCGGAAGGTGTCACTCAGTTTCCAACATTGCCACTCGGCCCGCATCGAACCGCGCCCGGTGAGTTGACCGAAGAATCAGAAATTCACGATGACACATGGAGCTTTCACGTAGCCCGCGCGTGGTTCAACTATTCGCAAGACCCGCTGCCGCCGCCGGAACCACAGATCGACTCCCGCGACCGACTTGACTACCAGAAGGAAACCAAAGCGCGAGTTCCACGCGCGCCGGCGCTGGTGATCTATCGCCATCTCCCGGCCCGTGCCCAGGCGTTTATCGCAGAATACTACACGAAGGAAGGTTGGATCGATGACTCGGGCTGGGATGTGGATAAAGACCGCACAGGCTTGGATCGCTGGTTTCCCGTCGGCAAAGAACTCAAACCATTCGCCGCTGGAACGCAATGGAGCGAAGCCGAGTGGATCAAAGCCTACCAACTTTGGGTTCAACACGGCCAGCAGAACGGCCTGATCTACGACCCCACCAAGATGGCTCGCTTGGAAGAGCAGGCAAAACTGTATCGGGAGCGGTACAAGATACCCGCGGATGATTTCGGCAAAGATGTACTGGATGAAGCTGTTGACGCGGAAATGAAGGATAGTTTTCGCGCTCACCGCCTGTTGTTCTTCTATAAGTCAAATCGCTCGATGAGCAACTTCGATCATCACCTGTTCCGCGCTGAAGCCGAGAAGGACCGCGAAACGATTAAGGCTCGTCGCCTGTTCCACGACGCCGATCGCTTGAAAAAGGACTCCGAACCCGAGCGCGCGATGGCCGCATACGAACAAGGTTTCGAACAGTGGAAAAAAGTCCTGATCAAATACCTGAAGTTACGTGAGGAAACGTCGTTGACGACGGTGCAGGAAGATGTCTACGAATATCAGATCACTTACATGGACCTTGTTTCACTTTATCGCGGTTTGGCATTGCGTCCCGTGCTGGTGGCGGCTGACCTGTTGGCCCAGGGGTCGATTGGTATGCCGATAACAACATCAGTGGCAACCATTTGGTCGCTGCCGCCGGCACTGAAGCCGCTGCCGCTACCGCTCAAAGGGCCTCTGGATCAATTGGCCCCGGATGGACGGCCGTGGGTGGAGGAATCCGTCGCCGACTCCGCGCGCACCCGCAAGGGTCTGGGTGAACCAGAGCAACCGCAACCCACACCGGAAGCCACGCCGCCGCAACCGCAATGATCGTAGCCGCATTCGCCAGAATGCAGAGGAACCCATGGCACGCTGCCACATCGCTTCTCGCGGGTGCGGCTACGATTTTACCCATGCGCTTCACACCTTGAGTAATTCTCGATTCCAATTTGCACTTTCCAGTCAATCTGCGTAGACCTTTCCGCTTGTTCCTGATGAAGCAGGAGGGGCGGTTGGGGCCGACGTGCGGATTCGCGCGGTTTTGTGATGTGGTGGTATTTTTGTTGCCGATGATGTGGGCATGACAATCCAACGCCCCGGAATAACCGGATGAACCCGCCAAGCCACCTTCATAGGTGATTCGGCAATTGGGCCGGACCGGACGAAGGCTGTGGACCCGAGGGGGGCGGGTGGTCCCAGCAGTTTGAATTACTGGGCGCGTCCTGTGCCGGATGCCGTGCAACCCAAGTTGCATTGGCAACCGCCCCGGCAAGTGGACCTGCGACAGCCTGAGGAGCGTACGATGAAACAGCGATTGCTCGCCTCGGTCGCCGCGCTGGCAGCCAGCGCCGGCCTGGCATGGGGGCAAGCCCGGCCCAACGCGCCTGCGGCGGTGGACCCCGCGGCCGTACCGATCCCGGGTGTGGTATATCCGGGCGGTATTGTGCCCGTCGTTGGTAACGAGCCGATGTACTATCAGGGCGGGCCGCCCGACGACGGCTCCGATAGCATGCCACGCCATGGCTTGCTCCCTAGCTGCCCTGATGGCTGTGATCGGGGCTGGTGCGGCTTCCATGGGTGCGGCAGCAAGTGCTTCCAGTGCGGTGATGGATCCAAGCAAGTTCACCAAGCCGCCGGCGGACCGGACTGTTTCTATTACGACATCGAACTGTTGTACATGTACTTCCGGTCGATGCCGATCGCAGCCCCGATGCTGTCGGTCGGACCTATTGGCTCCGCCGCTCGTCCGGGCGTCGATGACGGCACTCGTGTTCTTTTTGGCGACAAGAATGTCGATCAAGGCCCCCACGCAACGTTGCGCCAGACCATTGGTTTCTGGGGGCCGGGACGGTGCTTCGGGTTTGAAGCCATCGCGTTTCTTACCGAACAACGTTCGGAAGTGGACCGTTTTGATGGTCCCATCACGGGCCGCAATACGTTGGCTCGGCCAAACATCAACGTGTTGACCGGTGTGCCGGACTCAATTCTGATCTCATCGCCGCCGAACTTTGGCGGGTCGGCCGGTGTGTACACCAATAGCCGGGCCGGTGGTGCGGAAATGAACTTCCTCCGCAGCTGGGCTTACTACGACAAATTCAAGTTCAACACACTAGCTGGCTTCCGTTGGTTCACGCTCAACGAACAGATACGTGTCGATAGCAACTCGGTGCTGACCGACCAGAACCCGGCCGATCCGCCGGTGCGCGATATCACCGACCAGTTCAGCACCCGCAACAACTTCTACGGTTTGCAACTTGGTGTGCAATCCGAATGGCGGCATAATCGCTGGTTCTTGGACGCCAACGCCAAGGTCGCCGCCGGCTTCACTCACGAGAAACTGAACATCGCCGGAGCCACCCGCTTTGTAGATGCCGGCATCGAACGGATCGTGCCGTTCGGAGCGTTCGCCTTGGAGCCGAATTCGGGCACCTTCTCGAGCCGCCAGTTCGCCTACCTGCCTGAAGGCAACTTCAAGATCGGCTATCAATGGACACAGCGCTTGAGCACCTATATTGGGTACGACATTCTGTACATCAGCAAGGTCGTTCGCCCCGGTGATCAAATCAACCCGGTGATCAACCCGACGTTGTTGCCGATCGCCCAGGTGTTCAACCCGCAGTTCCCGTTCGGCC
>JANLTA010000885.1:0-3050 GCA_031362705.1 Gemmataceae bacterium
GACAGCGGTCTTGTGGGGATAAATGACTGTGTTGGCGTCGGTGACCAATGGCGCGCCGTAGTGTCCGTAGCTGGTGGAGAAGAAATCATCCACGGACGCTTGCCAGTGAGTTGCCTGCAGTGGCTGCGATGCAACCGAGGAAATCCCGGTGTGTTGGGCATCGCCGCCAAACGACACGACAGCCGGCACCGAGCGGTCTTCAAGCACATCAATGCGGAGGCGGATGTTGTGACGACGAATTGATTCACGCAAGGCGGAGACACGACGGCCCATGTTGGAGCTCTCGTATGATGTTGGCGGCGAGACCGGCAGGCGACGGGATACAGAAACGATAGCAAGTGACACGGTGAATCGCAATGGAAATGTGCCACGAAACCGCTCTTCGCCCAAACGCTTGCCGTCAGTGCCGTATCGTGGGACAATGCCCCTATTCCTCGGGTACGGGCATGATCGACGACACGGCCGCGACGTTAGCATTGCCGGTGGATGATACCGGACCCGCGCTGCCATTTTGCCTGGGCGGCCGCTATCGCTTGTCGGCCCGGCTCGGCAGTGGCGGCATGGCCACTGTGTACCTTGCGTACGACGAGCACTTCGAACGCAACGTTGCCGTCAAGCTCATGACGCCGAAGTTGCGGGCCGATCCCGAGTTTGATGCCCGGTTCCGCCGCGAAGCTCTGATCGTCAGCCAACTCAACGACCCGCATATCATCGTCGTTCACGATTTTGGTTTGGATGCCGAACACGGCCCGTACCTGGTGATGGAATTACTGGAAGGCGAAACGCTGCGCGAGAGGCTCAACGCCAAAGGCCCGCTCAGCGTGCCTGCCGCCCTGCAACTCGGCGAGCAAATGATGTTGGCACTGGCCCACGCGCATGAACACAACATCGTCCACCGCGATCTGAAGCCGGATAATGTGTTCCTGCTCGCGCAAAGCGGCGTCAAGCTGCACGTCCGCGTTTTGGACTTCGGCATCGCCCGCATGATCCGCAACCCCAACGCGACCGACAAACCAACTGAAACGCCACGTGGCAGCGCCGTTGGCACGCCACGCTACATGGCCCCGGAGCAACTCGCCGGCAAGTTGGCAAGCGCACGCTCGGATCTTTATTCGGCCGCCGTCGTGTTGTACGAGGCCCTCACCGGCCACATCCCGGAATTGATCGGCCCACGCTTGCGCGATCGCTGTCCCGCTGCTCCCGATGGCCTAGTGAATCTGATCGAGCAGTGCCTGCGCACTGACCCGGACGAACGACCCGTCAGCGCGACAGAGGCATATCTCCACCTCCACGAACTGGCACGATCCAAGGGTGGCGATCTATTGGTATCTGATGCCGCCGTAGCGCAGCTAACGGCGCGGTTTCGTGACGACACTCCTGTGCCGACCGAACGGCCAACACGGCGGCTTTGGCTCGCCGGTGCCATCGCGTTATGTTTGATGCTGACCCCATTCGCCTGGTTGCTGCGGCCGCGTCACCACCCGATACCCGATCTTGAATCGGTCGCCGGTATTCATCTCGGCGACTTGCGCGACGATATTATCGCCAAACTGGGCAAGCCAACACCGGGCGATGCTAGCCTGTTGCACCACTTCGTAACTCTGCAACAGGTAGCCGATCCGAACGACACAACCATGCCGGAGGTGTTGCACTGGCCCCAACGCGGCATCGTAGTTGTGTTTGACCATAATACGGTTCGGGTTGTCATCGGCAGCGGAACCAATGCCTCTACCGGCCGCGACTTGCGCATCGGCGACGATGAATCACGAATACGCAAGGCCTATCCCGAGAAACCGACGGCGATTGAAGTTACCAGTGACAGTGTCAACAACAAGGAATGGACTGCCGCGTACAGATACGAAGACTTGGGACTAACCGTCGTCACCAGCGCCGGCCGGGTAGGCACCATCGCATTGTGGCAAAAAAGGTGAACGATGCGCCACGCATAGTTACGCTTTTCGGAAAAACAGAGCTAGACGCCGCAAATTGTAACAAGAGGTGCCGACACCTGTCACGGTGAGCAACCACAACCACCAGGGCGGCCACGCCGAGTGGACCGACCAAAGTCGAAATGTGACACCCGTCGAAAATCCTTTTGGTGCATGCATCCGGTCTACGGTCCAAAACTCATTCCCGTTGGGCGACCAATGTGCAGTACTCCAACTTGGAATCAGATTTAGTAGTCGACCAGTCGAAGCTTCAAAGACCAAAAGCCGACGGTTGTGTTGGGAAGATCCGCTGAACAATCCGGTTGTTTCAGCCACAAACTGCTCAATTGACGATCTCCTTTCGTACCATGATTCACCAATGGCAATCCATGCACCGGTTGGAGAAATGCTCGGGCCTTCGAATGACATATAGAACCAAAACGGTCTTCGAATAACGACACTGCCGGTCAATTCATCAATGAGGGTCCATTCCTTGTCCCCGGTTTCTATTCGGTACCTCGCTAAAGGCCCCTCACTAATACCTATTCCTTTCGTAATTGGGTGGTCGTCCGACAAGGGTTTGAAATGTCCAGTTGTTAAATCCAAGTGCCAGGCACCATATACTTGGTTTGCCGGCGTGTTTAACGGGCTGTCATATTCAATGTGCCCGGCAGTTGCGAACTGTGTTTGACCTGACTCGGGGGTAATTCGAACCCACGTTTGATTAAAAGGCCCATGCAATTGCCATTCATGTATCGGCCGCTCGGGGCACAGCCACCACACCACCCAAGCGACGACGACGACAAACCCCGGCAACACCACAAGGATCAATCGCAGCAAGCGGCGGAACATACTCCATCACCCCCACGTCACCAACCCTGGCTCATAAAGATGTGGCAGTAGCGCGTGGCGTGGGAGCACTCGGACAGCATAACCGAATTGGCCGCTGGCTTGGCAGGGGAGGACGCCGCGGAAGGAGCAACGCTTGCCGTTTTGTTCGACTGGTTGCATCAGAGTCACCGTGGCCGACGGAACGTTGCCGTCGTTATCAACGTTGCCGTGATAGAGTTGCACGGCCACTTCGTCGGCGCTCAATCCTGCCAGATCCACTAACGCGGTTAC
>JANLTA010000903.1:0-2148 GCA_031362705.1 Gemmataceae bacterium
GCCCATCAGTATGGCACCGAGAGTCAGGATCGCCGTTGACAGCCAGCGCCGATGGTTTGTCGTAGGAATCATCGTCCACAGTCCGAGCAGACCGGCAACCGCAAGGCCTTCGAGTGGCCGGATCAGACTGACCGCGCCGGCAGCCAGGCCACCCAAGAAAGCCGACCCAAGACGTCCTGTATCGCGATGAATCGCCACGGACAGCGCCGCCAACAGGGCGCAGGTGAGTGTGAAGGTATGGGTCATCAGGTTCATGCCCATGAACAGATACCACGGCGAGCAACACAGCAAAATCACCGCCATCCGCGTGGTGCGTTCGTCGAAAAGTCTCTTCAACAATTGCGACATCAAAAGGACATTGATGCCGGCCAAAAAAGGATTGACGAGCCACGGCACGCCAAGACGAACGCCGACCGCCAAGGCCGCCGGCCAACCGGGCGGCACCGGGCAATACCAGAAATCTCCTTCGCGAAGGAGCAGATCAGTGTCGAACCCCTCGGGCACGAGCGGGACCGGCACCGTCAACATTCCTTCGGCGAAATATCGTGCGTGAAAGAGATACACAACTTCGTCCGGGACATGCGGGTGCCGGTCGTAGACCCAATTACTCAGTCCGGCCGTAATCACGGTCACCCACGCGGCTGCCAACCACGTGAAACGATCCGGTCGCCACGTCGAATGGCCCGTGGTGTTGAAACGGCTCCAAGACAATTGATCCCACCACCTGACCAAGCTGGCACAAGCAGCGTCCGGTAGCGCTGCGACCGCCAAAACAATATTAGCCAGGTTGACGAGCTGCACGACGCCAGCGAAACACAACTCGGCCGCATATGTTGCTGGCTGGCGCGAAAGCGTCGCCGTAGTCAGAAAGACCGCCAATCCGACGCATCCGATTTGCCCACGGCCAAAGTTCCCCGCTATCCATTTGCAAATATTCGGCCAATGCCGAATCACAGCCGCGCCGACAAATACGCCCTGCACGACTAGCGTTGCCAATAATAACCAACTGTTCAAGTCCGTCGACCGCTCGACAAACCAATAGTGTTGGTAACGCACGCCCGGCCCGGCATTAACCAACTGAAGTGCCGCAAACTGACCAACTAATGCGAGTGCTAGCCAATTGCCAAATCTGGTCAGCGGCGACCCGCGGGTCAACCCAAGAATCGCGAAAACTCCGGCCGAGGTCGCCCAGAAAAGATCACTGTTGTCAAGAAAACTTGCCGTTGGGCGGGAATACAATCGAAGCGATTCCCAGGCGACGACAATAATACTCAACGAATAAAGGACGATCTGGGTTGGGGTTGCCGTGATCGTTGTGCGCAGATTCACTGCTCGGGGCTGGACCCGCTCCATGACAGCTGAACTCAGGAGTGCTTGTTCGTGGGGCATCGGTCGAAAAACGGCTGGTCTTTCAAGTTGCCAAGTTTTGCCCTAAGGCTTGGTTGAGCGCGAGACGAAAACGCCTGATCTCACGATGGCCGCCTTGTTCCGCGCCTGCAAGGTTCTGAAGTTCCGAAGGGTCATTTTCAATATCGAATAGTTCTTCGTTCCCTTCGGTATTCCGGATGTAGTGCAGATTTCCGCAAACCAGTGAATGCATCGGTCCCTTGTGGTTTCTCCACCACGATGGGACGCCGGGCACCCCAGCGCTGACCTCGGACAGTAGGAAGTTCTCGCTCTTTTCCGAACCGGCAGTCGATTGCCGCATCCACGAGGTTCCTGGGAAGTTCCACTCGTCTTTGATCTGAATCAAGTCGAGTATCGTGGCTGGCAGGTCGCGCAATGAAGCCGGCTGTTGAACGGTCGCGCCATGGGGCAAACGCGAGGGGAACGAAACAATGAGCGGTACGTGCAAAAGTTGCGTGTACAAACTGTTGGAGTGGTCGGTCAAGCCATGCTCGCCGAATTGGTCACCGTGGTCCGAGGTCAGGATGACTATAGTATTATCCAAATGCCCGCCGAGCGCCAAATCGTCGAATAACTGGCCGATGCGCTCATCCTGGCCGGCCACACACCGGTCGTAGTTGTCGCGCAACGCGGCAGTCTCGTCAGGTGAATACCGGTGGAAAGGATTGAGCGTGACTCGTGAAGGCACGCGCGAGCTGAACGCGGCGGCGAATCCTTCCGTCGGAATGCAAGGCTCGTGGG
>JANLTA010000968.1:0-1770 GCA_031362705.1 Gemmataceae bacterium
AGATGGCGGGTCGCCGCCCTTCGCAATTTGCCGACTGATACGACGACGGCAGTCACCGAGGAAAGTCGCAAACGCACACCGATAGATAATCTGTGGCAGTTGGAATTGGGCTATCAGGGGGATTGGTGTTTCCCGAACGGAGACGATGTGAGCCTGTCACGCAAGCAAGCCGAATTGGGCGACGAGTTGCGTGTCATAGATGAGGCAGGGGTTACCCGGTCAACACGTTGGCGGGCAGGCGATCAATCGGTTCCTTGGCCTGGAGGCGAACCGCCGACTGACGGCCAGACTTATACGATTTCAACGACGTCAACGGCCTCGTCACTGGTGACCGCCCATCTTCTCGATAGTAGTGCGGATGAGGTGCCGGAAATGGCCCGCTATTTCCTTGATCACAATTGCTTTGCCCAACTCGATTTTCTCGGTTCGGCAGCAGAGTAGGAGCGGAAGATGATCTTCAATCGACAAAATCGGAAAACCGGCCTTGGGAATTGGCGCGGACATTTTTTACTTTTGGTCGCTTTGGCCTTCAATGCGCTTTGCGCTGCGCAAGCCTTCGCTGCGGAGCAGCGTATTGCCCTCGTCATCGGAAATGCGGACTATCAGTCGATCGGGGCCCTTTCAAATCCTGTCAAGGATGCACGCCTCATTCGGCAAACACTTGAGGCCCTCAACTTCGAGGTCGTTTATCGGGAGAATGTATCAAGAGATGAAATGCAAAGGGCGATCAGCGTTTTCAGCGACAAGATCACGCGTGCCGGCTCCGATGGCATCGCACTATTCTATTACGCGGGACATGGCGTCCAATCGAATGGAGAGAATTTTTTGCTCCCAACAGACTTGCTGATCCAACGAGAATCGGAACTGCGTTTTGCGGCGATTCGCGTCAACGATGTCATGGCGCAGATGGACGGAGCGTCGTCGGGTGTCAAAATCGCTATTCTGGATGCCTGTCGCGATAATCCGTTCGCATCCCGGCTTGGAGGCGGCAAAACTGGAGCCGGACTTGCTGAGGTCGGTCTGGGGAACAGCGAGTTTTTCGTCGCCTTTGCTGCAACCGCCGGAAATACAGCAGACGATGGCAACACGACGAACAGCCCTTATGCGCTGGCGCTTGCACGGCGGCTCCCAACGCTGAATTCGGAGCTCTCAAACACATTCCGTCTGGTGCGGATCGACGTGTCGGCGGCAACCGGAAACAGGCAGTTTCCGGAAGCGCGTACGACGATGCGCCGTGAGTTCTTTTTTGCCGGTGAGCGCAAGACCGCACAAGATGAACAACCGATGCTTTCGCAGATTCCCTTGTCTGATACGGTCGCGGCCAATCCGCAGGACCTGGCCGGGATCTGGTGCGAGGCAGGGCGCGGAGCCGGCGTGAAATTGGGCGTTGCGGACAATGCCCTGTCGTTTCTCGTCGGCGGACGGAAAATCCAATACAGCATCGACGCAATGACAGCCCTGCCCAATGGACGTGTGCAGCTCGTTTGGCGTGACAGAAATGGCCCAGTAACATTCGAGTTTGGCGAGTTCGATTCACGCCATGCCAAGATGACGCAACTGCGTGGCCGCAAAGGCAATGACGGCGAATGGAAAGACTATAACGTTCGGTATAAGCGTTGTTCCTGAATTGCCTTATGGTCGAGTTCGCTAAGAAAAGTCTGTTTTACAAGATTTGGTTGAGTGATTGTATTAGTGTTTTTTTGGTGTTAGCTTTTCTTTCAATTAAAAAGAATTGGTCGCACTCTTGATGTAGCAAGCTCGGTATCTTGG
>JANLTA010000969.1:0-5508 GCA_031362705.1 Gemmataceae bacterium
GACGTCCGCGCGCTGCGCGATTGCCACCAGATCGGTCTGGGAAAATGCCAGCACAACGCCGGAAAACCCCGCGTGTTCGACGATGGTAGCCTCGTGGTCAGCGGTGGGAGTCCAACTTTCTTGTTCTTCGGTAGACGCAAATGGGTCCGGATAGACGCTTTCTACAACGGCTCGACCCGCATCAGCGACCGTTTGCAGCACCGCAATCGGTCGCAACGACCCGCCGAGCCACTGCACGAACCAAAAGAAGACGGGAATGCAGACCAAATTACAAAAGATGGCAACCGCAACCGGCAGCTGCGGTGTCGTATCGTCGATTCGGCCCGAAGCCGCGATCGTATAGGTGTAAGCGAAAGTAAATATGGAGAGGACCCATTTAAGGCGCTTATCCGACAACACGCCGGCGATGATGCGCGGAGTCAACTGCGCGCTGGCTAGCTGAACGATAATCAACAACGACGAGACAACGAAGACAACAAAGGTCAGCATCGACGATGTGAACGCTCCGAGTATGACGCGCGCGCCATCCGGGGACAGATTAAACCAACTCCAACCGGTAGCCCGATCGAGCCAACGAATGAATGGCGCAACCGCAAACACCAGTGCCATGGCCAGCGCCGGCAAAATCCAGAGCGACCATTGGAGCATGCGTTTCAGTCGATAGCGTTGCAGCCATGTCATCCGTGGTGAACTCCTCAAACAGCGATGTTATTTGTGGGATCGCCGGATGTACCGTGCGACAGCCGTCGTTTCCAGATTGAATCCAGATAATTTGGTTGACACTAGGGGTTGCCGCTGTTGAACTATGACAACATGCCATTGTCGGCCTTTGCACTCGCCGAAGGACGATATTGTCGCCAAGAAGAATAGCGCCCCCAGCGCAGAGGTTGTGCCAATTTTTCGACGAAGGGTTTGGAGTTCCATTGATGACCGTCGCAACCCGAAACCACAAACAAAGTGTTGTTGCTCAGAACTCCAAGACGGCGATCAGTTCGGGCAAAATTGCCGAACTGATTCCTGAGTTCTGGCAGTCAGTTGAACCTTATCATCCAGGCCGGCCATTAGAATCTGCCGTCAGTCGTTATGAAAAAGGGAAGGAACTGCGCGAGCGGACGCCCCGCGAAGCCCACGCCGACTGGTCGCCCGCGCGCGATCGGCCCGATCCCGTGGAGATTCTCCTGGCTGGCAATCAGGGCCGGCAGGAACAGTTCATTCCGTTACGCATGGGCCGCATGGCGGCTTCCCCGTTTGCGTTTCTACGCGGCTCGGCCGCCGTGATGGCGTGGGACCTTTCACGAACTCCAATCTCCGGATTGCAAGTTGTGATCGATGGCG
Source organism: Gemmataceae bacterium (assembly GCA_031362705.1). Classification (GTDB taxonomy): domain Bacteria; phylum Planctomycetota; class Planctomycetia; order Gemmatales; family Gemmataceae; genus JAIBBI01. The sequence continues at coordinate 1,336 of JANLTA010000969.1, forward strand.
ACGCACACATCAATAATTTCGGACTTTATGGCACGCCGCAGCGCGACGTCATCATCGACCTCAATGACTTTGACGAGGCGACCATCGGCCCCTGGGAATGGGATTTGAAACGGCTGGTGGCCAGTGTGAATGTCGCCGGCCGCGAAAATGGCCTCAATCGCAAGGAACGGTATAGTGCCGTCGTCCGGTGCGTCGGTGGATACACGTTGAACAACCAGCGACTGATGGATCTTGGCGTCTTGGAAACGTGGTCGCTCTTCGCTTACGCTGACTTTGAGCGGCAAATGCCTTTACTCAGAAAACACGGCATTAAGGTCGACGACAAGTTTCAATCTGTTTTGCGCAAGACCGTGGCCAAGGCCCGGAAAACAACCAGCGAGACTCTGCTGGAAAAAGTTGCCCGACGTCAGGCCGACGGCGGCTGGCGATTCATCGAACAGCCGCCCGTGTTGACCGACGTCGACGACGCGACGCGTGACAAAGTGACTGCCGCTTTCATCGAATATGCCGAGACCGTGCCGAAAGAAATTCGCGCTCTGCTGAGACGCTACTCCGTGGCGGATGTGGCTCACCGGATCGTCGGCGTCGGCAGCGTCGGGGTGCGCGCCTATCTCGTGCTGTTGTTTGGCAACGGCGATGAAGACCCTCTATTCCTCCAGGTCAAGGAAGCACTTCCACCGGCCCACGGCCCCTATTTGCCGTCGCTGAAAGGGCACGTCAATCACGAGGGGCATCGCGTTGTTCGCGGCCAGCGTCTGCTGCAAGCGCTGGGCGACCCGCTCTTGGGTCATACCACCATCGACGACCGGCACTATTTCATTCGCCAGATGAAGAACATGAAGGCATCGATGCCGATCGAGTTCCTCACAGGCGAGCCGTTCGAGTTTTGGGCCTGGACCTGCGGTGCGCTGTTGGCTCGCGCCCATGCCCGAACAGGCGATGCTGCCAAGCTGGCAGGCTACATCGGCAAGTCCACCGCGTTAGCGGACGCCATGGCCGATTTCGCCGAACTTTACGGCGACCAGACCGAGAGCGACCATGCCGCCCTCGTGGATGCGATCGCATCGGGACGTGTGGCCGCTCACGTTGAGGAGTGATCGAATCAGCCAGGTCGATTAACTGCAAAGGCCCGCGAATTCGGTGGCACGTACAAACTCCATTTCATAAAAATCCTTAATGGGTTGGCTTGATTTCGTGATCAATCCGGCCTGCAATTGAACAAGGGGGCGCACTATGTTAATTCGACTCACGGTCCTGGCTATTGCCGCAACGAGCCTTTGTGTGTTCCTTGGCGGGGGCGAATCCACTGCACAAACTCCCCCTGCCATCAAGGAGAAGCCAAAGAACGTTCCGACTCATGCGGAAGATGGCGAAGTCAAGGTCGGCGAGAAGATCACAATGACCAGACACGTCAAGCAAAGTGATGGATCGCTAAAAAAGGTCGTGGTCGATCTAAAAGTCCCCGAGCAAAAATGGAAGATTGGTGTTGTCGGCTGGCACGACAAAGAAGGGCTTAACATCATTCAGTTCCGGAGTCTGCTTGATGTCGAAACGGAGAAGGCGGCCAGTAGCCCGCTGAACGCCGTGCGCTTGTTTACCCCAAGTGGCAGTGTGATTACCGCCGGCCTGATCAAGGGGGATCAAATCACATTAGTCGACGGCTATGAGGTGCCAACCATGACCGCATTAGTCACAGCGATCAATTTAGCGAGCGACCCGAAAAAACTCGACATTTCGGTGATCAACGCGGTTAACGGGAAGACAACTGCCGGCCGAATCACTGCCGTCAAGGTCAAGAAGTAAAAAGACAAACGCAGGAACTAATCGCTGTGGAGTGACTCCACAGCGTCAGCCACCGACATGCCTCGCATCACTCCGGGAAGTTTGGCATCCAAGCCCAAGCTGCGTAAAAGGTCGCGCACAGTAGAACGCGCCTCGGCCAAATGTAATTGAATGCCCGCAGCGGCAAGTTCATCAGCCAGTTCCACAAGCGTATGGGCACTTTGCAAGTCCGTGTAGGGCGCGGCGGATAAATCCAGCACAACAAATTGCGGCGGCGCGGCTTCGGCTCGCGTTCGATCTAGGATCGCGTTGCGCACGTGATCCACATTGAAATAGACCAGTGCTGACTCGGGTCGGAAGATCAGCACGCCAGGAATCGACTCGTTATCCGGATGCCGTTCGCGATCGGAGAAGCTTCGCGTGCCAGGGATACGGCCGAGGAGGGCCACATGCGGACTTGAGGTGTGGCGAAGCATTTGAAGTAGCGAGATGACAGCTCCGATCAAGACGCCGCGCAGCACGCCGGACGCCAGCACACCCAATAATGCCGCCAATGCGACGACGAACTCTCCGCGATCGCCGCGCCAAAGTTGTTTGAGAGCATCAGGCTTGAACAAACCCGCGACCGCTACGAGTACGATGGCCGCCAAGACCGGTTGAGGCAATGCCTGTAACAAATGCGAGAAGAACAATACGACCACGAGGATAAGGCCCGCCGCGATCGCGCCGGAGAGCGGGGTGCGCGCGCCGCCACCTTCGTTGACCATGGATTGCGACATGCCGCCACTGACAGGGAACCCACGGCCGATGCTCGCGGCAAAGTTCGCCGCCGCTAACGCGAGGAACTCCTGGTTAGCATCGAAGCGGCCGGCATGTCTCGCGGTGAACATGCGGCCAATTGCCGCCGTTTCCACAGCCCCGAGTAGAAAGCACGCGAATGCCACCGGTAGCACTTCGTTCAGATCCGACAACCCAATATCCGGCAAGCCCATGGCTGGCAGCCCCTGGGGCACTTCGCCAAGTAACTTGACTCCGCGAGTGTCCAATTCGAATATTGTCGACGCTAAGATGCCGCCCGCCACGACGAACAAGGCAACGGGTTTGTGCGGAACAAGTACTTTGCCTAACACGAGGACAGCGAGCGCGGCGACGCCAATGCAGAGCGAGGCAACATTTGTTTCGTTCAGGTGCTTGAGAAAGTACGCGCCATTTTCCCAAAAGTCGCCGTGGGCGCCGTGAAAACCGAATAGTTTAGGCAACTGGCTGCTGGCAAGAAACAGTGCGATCCCGCACTTAAAGCCAATCATGACGCTTTCGGAAATAAAACTGACGACAGCGCCCGCCTTGACCAACCACGCCGCAAATGCAGTCACCGCAACCAGGAGAGCAGTGCCCGATGCCAACGCCGCCAGTCGGTGGGCATCACCGCCGGCCAAAGGGCCCAGCGTTGAGCCAAGTAGCAATGAAATGGCAGACGTGACAGTAATAGCCGTGTGCTTCGAACTGCAAAAGAGCCAAAAGATCGAACCCGAGAACATGCACGCGTACAACCCGGCTTCGGGCGATAACCCGGCAAGTGAAGCGTCGCCGATGCCCGCCGGTAAGAGGTACGCCGCAAGCGTTAGCCCGGCGACAACATCACCCCGGAATGCCTGCCGATCATAGTTGCGCAGCCAGCGAAGCGCAGGAATCCACTGGTCGATTGCCAGTCTTGAACTCACACTCTTCGAAGTCGAAGCGATGTCGATGGCTTGGAGCCCTCGCTATTCACTCAAAGACCGAAGGCGACTGCCATAGATCGTTGAAATCGTGGCAACCATGATGCCAGTGGACCAACCAAACATCAGGATGCCGACGGCAGCCTCAAATGGTCCGAATAGCCGCCAGGGCAAGGGCAACACAACGTCGCCATAACCGAGGGTGGTATAGCTAGTCAGCGAAAAATACGCCGCCGTTTCGAGATCAGGTAGCGCGCCCGAGGCCAGGTAGAATCCCGCCCAGACACTTGCTTCCAGCAAGTGCAGAAGCAGCAAGACACTTACGACTCGAAGAATGTGTATTAAGTTGACAAAAGAGGCTTGTTCGCGTTTGGAGTTCCGCTGCCGGACTCCAATCAGATGTGTGATCGCTTCGTAGGTTCCGACGGCGTGAATAACCACTGTAACGATGGTTAAACTAAAGGCTAAGAGGAGCCTAATGACCATTGTGCGACCTCTCGCGCTGATGAGATTCGACAGACCATCATCCGCCGACCCGAAACTGCTCAGTACTTCTCCGGAACGAACTTTCGCCCCTTCATCGTCGCTTGATCGTCGTAGGCGCCTTTGTCCGATCGCTTGGGGAGTTTGACCTTGTCGTGGTCCACTTTTTTGTACGGAATCGTGTCGAGCA
>JANLTA010001026.1:0-6164 GCA_031362705.1 Gemmataceae bacterium
CCACTTCCGGGAGGAGTACCAGGAGAAAGACAAAGACGGCAAGCCCAACGGCGAATGCGCCCGCAACGACGCGGAGTTTACCTACGCCGCCGCCTGGGAATACGCCGGGCCGAATACCGCACCGAAGCTCAACAAGGAACCGCTGGTGTACGAAGAAGTGAAACCATCGATCCGCAGTTATAAGTGACATCAACAAGCGCAGACCGCGCTTTTCGGAGATCCATAGTGTCCGACACCAACCTCCATTTGCATCTTCACATCTGGCGACAGACGTCCGCCAGCGCCGCCGGGCGAATGGTCGATTACGAGATTGATGTCAGCCCGGATTGCTCGTTTCTGGAGATGCTCGACCTGTTGAATGAAGGCCTCATTCGCAAGGGCGAGGAGCCGGTGGCGTTCGATTACGATTGCCGCGAGGGCGTTTGCGGCACTTGCGGATTGATGGTCAACGGTTTGGCGCATGGCCCGGTGAAGGGCGCGACGATTTGCCAGGTTCACATGCGGAACTTCAAGGACGGCGAACACATCCATATTGAGCCGTTCCGGGCCAAGGCGTTTCCGGTGATCAAGGACTTGGTCGTCGATCGCGCCGCGTTCGACCGCATCATCCAGGCCGGCGGTTACGTCAGTTGCAACACCGGCGGCGCACCGGATGGCAACGCGATGCCGATTTCGCACAACACTGCCGAAGCCGCGATGGATGCCGCCGCATGTATTGGTTGCGGTGCCTGCGCTGCCGCCTGCAAGAACGCTTCGGCTATGTTGTTCCTCAGCGCCAAGGTCGCGCAAATGTCGATGCTGCCGCAGGGCCAACCCGAACGCACCACCCGCGCGAAGTCGATGGTCGCGCAACACGACCACGAACTTTTCGGCGGCTGCACCAATCAATACGAATGCGAAGCCGTGTGCCCGAAAGAGATCAGCGTCAAGCACATTGCAATATTGAATCGGGAATTCGCCAAGGCGACATTCTCGGCGAAGTAATCGGTTTATTGCAGCGCGATTACCACATACCGTCGAAATTGAAATGCCTCAACGCGCACGCTGTTAAACTCGCGTTTCAACAATGCCACATCATCGGGCAACAGAGCCCGCTCGTTCTGCGTATGCTGTCGCCATCTTCGCAGCCACCGCACCAGTGGATTGCCGTCCCACGGCTCGCAGAAGACGGCGATACCGCCCGGTCGCAAAATGCGCCGGACTTCTCGTGACGCGGTCGGCACATCCAGGTGATGCAAGATGGCATGGCCCCAAATCACATCAAATGTGCTAGCCGGAAACGGCAGCAATTGGCCATCGGCAACCGCGAAGTCAATGATTGCCTCATTGGCCGCGGCTCGCTGTCGCGCTTCAGTGACATAACCCGGAGACAAATCGCATGCCGTGACGTTTGCGCCGCGTCGGGCCAGCACCACAGCCGCCATACCGTGGCCGCAACCCATGTCGAGAACGCGCTTCCCTGTCACATTGCCGAGCCGGTTCATGGCCGGGCGAATCCACGGCGAGTGGTCAAGGTACTCCGCATCCGTAAAGCGAAATCGACCTGGTTCACGTGTAAACGTCAACGCCCGTTGGGCTGCCTCGGCATCGTGGTAGCAGCGTTCGTTCAGCAATCTTTGATTCATGTCGTAACAATACTATCGTTACCATGACACGGCGCGAACCCGAACCCGCCGCTCATCCGCTTGCGACCCTCTTCACACTCCAGTAAATTGAACCGAAGGAGGCCCCTGCGGCGATGCCGAATCTTGAGATTTTCTCGCGTGACAAGTCCATCTATTGGCGGGTGCCGTTGCCGGTAAAGCTGTTGCGTCTCGGCCGAATGCCCGGAATGGCCGACATTGTCACGCCGCCGCAAGACAATTTCATCTCCAAGGTTCACGCCACCATCGAGTTGCAGCCCGATGGCCGGCTGCACGTTCGCCGGCAAGCCGACGCCAACAATCCCGTGTATCGTCTCGAAGCGGGTAAATCCCCGGCCGCTCAGGACGACTTCAGCATCGCCGTCGGCGAGAGCTTTCAAATCGGCGGAACGGTATTTCGCTTATGCAGCGACACCGAGGGCGGCGGCTCCGATACGGCCGAGGAAAAGAAGTCGCAACCCATCGCCACCGAGAACACGTTCACGCCGGATAAGATTCGCGAGTTCCGCTTTGTCGATGCCAATTCGCGCGTGGAAGCACTGGCCGACTTGCCGCAGTTAATTCTCAGCACGCAACATGAGCGCATGCTGGAACAGCAGGTTTTGGATACGTTGCTCAAAGGCATCCCCGAAGCCGACGTGGCGGCGATTGTGCGCCTTGATCCGGATTGCAAGGAAGACGACCCGCGCATTCACGTGCTGGCGCTCAAGAGTCGCGAAACGGCGATTGGTGCCGGCAGCGATCATCGCCCAAGTCGGAAGCTGGTCCACAACGCCATTCGCTATTACTCGCCGACGCATCACGTCTGGCAAGCCGGCGGCGGCGACCTGAGTTACACCGTCAGCTCCGGCATGGATTGGGCGCTGTGCGTGCCGATGCCCGACCACATCGCACCGGACCACGGACTGTACGCCTCGGGTCGGTTGCGCATGAGTTTGGGTGCCGCCGCACAGGGGGGGGGCAAAGACAAACAGTACCAGGGTGACATCAAGTTCGCGCAGCTCACGGCCGACATTTACGCATCGTTGCGTCGCACCATCGATCTATCCAATCAACAGCGCATTCTTACTCGATTTCTGCCGATGCCGATCATCGCCCAGATGGGTAAGCACAGCGGCGACTTCGATGAGTTTCTGCAAGCGCGTGAATGTGACATCACCGTACTGTTTTGTGACTTGCGCGGCTCATGCAAGTTTGCCGAGTCGGGGCAGAATGATCTACAGAATCTGCTGGGCCGACTGAGTGATGCACTCGCTGTGATGACCGACAACATTGTCAGTCGCTGGGGCGTTATCGGCGACTTCCAGGGCGATGCGGCGATGGCGTTTTGGGGTTGGCCCAAAGGTGATCGCCAGGTTGAGCAAGCGGCCCAGGCGGCACTGCATATCCAGAAACGGTTTCGCGATACGTCGGGTCGAGGCGGTACAGTCCACGGCATGACTTGCGGCATCGGCCTCGCACACGGCCGCGGCCTGGCGGGACGGCTCGGTACATCGGATCAATACAAAGTCGGCGCCTTCGGCCCCGTCGTCAATCTCGCCAGCCGATTGGAATCTCTCACCAAGTTCTTTGGTGTTCCCATTCTTGTCGACGGCAGCTTCGCCAATCAAATTGGTGCCGACACGCCATGGGCACGCAAACGCAAGCTCGCCCGGCTCAAGCCGGCCGGCATGGATACGACAGTCGATGTTTATGAACTGATGCCATCGGAAGCCGAGGCCGGCGCGATGCCGGACAACCTGCGTCGCCGGTATGAGAATGGTCTTTCGACGTTCATGGCCGGTAAGTGGACCGAAGCGGGCAATCTACTTTCCAGTTTGCAAGGCGATGGTCCCACCAACGCGCTCAAGAAGTACATGGCCGACCATCCGGAAGGCCCCCCGGCCGGTTGGGACGGCACGATCGTCATGGCCTCGAAATAACCATCGATCCAGTTTTCCCGACCCGTTGCGATCCCGTTGCCCATGCTGTAGCTTTGGTAGTATTCCCCTTCCTTGAGGCGGCTCCGTGGCCAAGCGTGGTGTTCGCTGGTGGATCGCGCTGGCGTTTATGCCGGCGGCCGTCGCGCTTTCGGGTGCCGACCCGGACAAAGCCGAATCGTTGCGTATTGCCCCCAACAAAAGCAGCATCGCCTATTTCGGTAATGCCGGTTGCGCCGCTTCCGGTTGTCACAACGCCAACGGCCCACGCGGTACGACGGGCAGTGAGTATTCAACCTGGGCCAACGAAGACCCGCACTCCCGCGCTTTCAGTGTGTTGAACTCCACCGCCGGCCAGCAGATGGAGCGACTGTACCGTCGCGACCAAACTGCTGACGCTGGTAAAGACCAATTGTGCCTGAAATGTCACGCGCCGCTGGGCGTGGACAAGGATCATGCTCATCTGCGTTCGGATGCTGTTGGTTGCGAGTCGTGTCACGGCTCATCCACACAATGGCGAACGACACATTATCTCAAAGAGTGGAAATCTCTCGACACAAATGAAAAAGTACGACGCGGCATGGAACCGACCAAAGATCTGACGCGCCGAGTCGAATTGTGTGCGGATTGCCACGTCGGCAAGAAAGGAATGGAAGTCGATCACGATTTGATAGCGGCCGGCCACCCGCGGCTGTTCTTTGAGTACAGCGCGTACCACGACTTGTTACCACGCCACTGGCAAGAATCGAAGACGGACACGAAGTTTCACGCTCGCGCCTGGGCCATTGGCCGAGTGACCGCAGCGAAAGTGGCCGTGGAATTGCTACACGATCGAGCGTCCACGCCCGAACGCTGGCCGGAGTTGGCCGAGTTCAATTGCTATTCGTGCCATCGTCAGTTGAGCGACAAGACGACCAAGCCCGAAGGTCGCGATCCCGGTTCCATGGCCGCCGGCTCGTGGCACTTCGCGCTTCTCGATGCCATTGCTGGCTTGGGTGCTGAGTTCGCGCCGCCACAATCTGTTGACCCGTCTGCCTTACTTAAGAAACTCCACGAAGCCAATGCCAAACCCGAAGACATTGCCGCTGCCGCCAAGCCATTAGTAGCTGCACTGACCGCATGGCAACTCAAGCTACAACCCGTGCAGAACATTGACCTCTTTGCCATGAAAAAGCAACTGGCCGCGCAAACGCCTCGCGACTGGGAGCAAGCGACACAGCATTACCTAGCCATCAGTGCGTTGCACCGTTCGCAGCCGTCCACGGACCAACCCCGTGATGCGCTAACGCGCCTGCGCGACATGCTGACATTTCCACCGGCTGAATCGGGAAAGAAGATCAACAGTCCGCGGAACTTCAACCTCGGCAACTACACGACCGAAGCCAACAAGCTGCTATCCCATTCCGCAACCTCGCATTCAGTCCCGAAGGGACGGTACAACATAGCCCAGGGCGTCAGCCCTGGGTCCGCTCGCATTCTTGCGCGTAGCCCCGAAGGGGCGGCACGTGGCGCATTCGACGTTCAAATTCCCGGTGCACCGCTGGTGACCAAACCTGGCCAAAACGACAACAATGCCGGCGATTGCAAGAAATGTCACGCTCAGGAAGATGCAGACTATAAGCAGCGCAATGTCTACGATTTCATCAAAGCCAACCCGTCCATGATTTGGGAGAACGACGACCCGCACGCGCTGGCGTGGAAGAACATCGTCCCGGAAAACAATGCGATCGCACAACGGATGGCGAACGCACTCGGTTACAATGTCAGCCAAAAGCCGGAGTGTCTCGTTTGTCATGCGGTCGATGCCATGCCCACAGAACCGCGCATGGACAAAAAGAGTTTTGCGTGGAGCTATGGCGTCGGCTGTGAAGCGTGCCACGGCGATGCCGAAAAATGGTTTGAGCCGCATCGCAAAGAAACATGGCGAACCGTTGATCCCGGCCTGAAAGAAAAGCAATTCGGCCTCGTCGATCTCCGCGATCCCGCCACCCGGGCGGCCAAGTGCGCTTCATGCCACGTCGGCAACGTGGCCGAGGGCAAGTTTGTCACCCATGAGATGTACGCGGCTGGGCATCCGCCGCTTCTACCATTTGAGCCGGCCACCTTTAGCCGCGATCAACCAGCCCACTGGGGGCTGCCCAATAAGGTCGAGTACTTCGAGAAGCTCACCGACGTCGATGCCAAGCGACTCTACCATTTTGACAAATCCGAAGACTACATTGCACGCTCGCTGGCTGTCGGTGCCGTCGTCAACCTGCGTGAAACGGCGCGCACGTTACAACAGGCCGCAGAAGTGGCGCCGGCCGGCGCGATGCTCGACTTTGCCCACTTTGATTGCTTCGCTTGCCATCACGAATTGGTGACGCCCAGTCAGCGGCAACAACGTGGTTACACCGGCACGCCCGGTCGGCCAACCGTGAGATCACTGCCCACAGAGTTGGTGGAGGCCGTGCTCGGCCAACTGCCACCTGAACGCCGGGCACAATTGACGGAAGACGTTAAGCGCCTTTGCTCCGCTTACGACGTTCGCCCGTTTGGTAAGCCGACGGACATCACTACCGCCGCCGGCCAACTGGCCGAGAATTGCAATCGATGGCTCAAA
>JANLTA010001054.1:0-6702 GCA_031362705.1 Gemmataceae bacterium
AAGCGTCAACTCGACATGTGGCGCCTGTCAAGTTGACGCTTTTCGATTACCTTCCAAACCTCAGATCGATCCGCCGAATCGCAGGCGGAACTGGATGAAGTCGCTGGCGGCCACAGCGGTGTCGTTATCGAAGTCGAACACGAAATTAGGGCCGCCGAGTGCCAAACGGAACTGAATGAAATCGTTGGCAGCGACGCTGGCGTCGCCGTCGGAGTCGCCGAAGAGACGGAACAGGCCATTGGCGGGCGTTCCGATCAGCGAATAATTGTCACCGCCGACGCCGTTATCATCGCCGTCGAGGTTGCCGCCAGCACTCGTCACTAAGGATGACAAAATGGTCAAGTCATACCGGCCGTCAGCAAGGGAATTGAAATCGACCGAGCCGCCGGTAAACGTGAGCGTTACTGAGGTGTTCGGGCTATTCACGGCGACACCACTGAGTGTCACCGTGCCACCACCCTGGCGGGTCAACGTGAATGCATCCGCGACATTGACCGGCAACGTGACCACCTGATCGAAATCGACCTTGATGGTTGACACGGTGGAGCGTTGATTAGTGCCATCGCCAATGACCACACCGGCGACCGTTGGCGCAGGTGTCGTCACGATATTGGCTCGTAGAACGTATTCACCGGTAGTACTAGCAACGCCACGCATCCGAACGCGGTAAGCACCGCTGGCCGCTGCCGTCGCTGTGAGGGTCGCATTGCGACCATCCACGTCGGAATTGTCGTCGTTGCCGACCAGGACATTGCTGGGGTCGTACAGTTCAATCGTTGGATCAAGGTTATTTACGAACTCGCCAACGTCGCCTCCCGGTGTCGATGTCGAAAGAGTGATCTTGTTGCCGGCAGTCAGATTGAGTTGATACCAATCGTCGTTTCCGGCGCTGATGTGGCCCAAGGCGGCATTGCCGCCGCCGAGCGTTTGGGCGGCAGCGAAGCTGTCATTCGCCTCGGCGTCGAACGTCGCGCCAGTGAGAACAATCAGTTGGTAATCAATATTCGCGGTCCCGGTACCCTGGATGTAATACGTGCCCGCCGTCGGTGCCGTATAGTTGGCAATTACTTCGTTAACATTGGAAGTTCCCGTTACGCCCGAGGCTACAACCGCGCCTACGCCATCGAGTACTGAAATGTTCACCGTACCCGCTGACAGATCCTTAATGGCGGCACTCACGCTTTGACCAGCGGCCAGCGTCAAGGAATAAATATCTTTGGCGAGCGGCAACGCCGACATGGTGCCGGTCGTGGAACGGTAAACGTTCGCGGTATAACTCCCAGTCGTAGCCGAAACATTCTGCACGCGAAGGTAATACGTGCCGGTGGTCGGGATGTTATACCCGTAGATCGGCGAGAAGCCGCCCGCGCCCGCGACCGAGCTTGTGCCGTTTTCCGTGGCCAACGCTACGCCTACAGAATCCAGTAACGCTGTCTGCGGCGCTAGGGTCGAAGTCGAATCCACCACTATTGATACGACATCGCCCGCTGTCAATTGATAAGAATACAGGTCAGTATCACCGGCCGTAATCGTCCCGGTGGCACCAATATCGTACTTGACCTGCCGCCAACTGTTCGATGCGTTGTTCGGCGTGGTACTCGTATCGTTGGGTTCCACTTCAGTGATAAATGTGCCACCCGTGGCCGGAGCTGTGCCCGCGTTTTCAAGCAATACGCTGAGCTGATAGCTACCGATGTTGGCGGCATTGGCGCGCGAAGCGCGAATCAAGTAAGTGTCGGCCGTGGAAACGGTGTAGCGGTAGATCAGGGCATCGCCGCCCACGCCGTCGTGCGGGCCACTGTCGTCGTCATTGATGACTTCAATAGGTGAGCCGCCGTTGTTCCGGTAGATGCGTGCCAGCGCATCGGGCTGTGTCCCGCGACCGCTGTAGCTTCCGGAGTTGGTGAAGGTTATCACATCGCCAACTTGCATCGTGCCGATATTGAAGTAATCAGAATCAGTCGTGTTCGCATTGGCACCGGAGATGCCGATTTGGTAGAGGTTGGTGGGCAGACTCGATGCGCTGGACACGGGCGTCGCCGCGGCCGTGGTATTATTGGGTTCGAGCTCGGCTGTCGCGGCTAAATCGCTGCGGCCGAGGATTGATGCCCGAGCTGCACCGCCGCCGAGGCTCAAGAGTGCGCCGTCGATATTCTGGGCAGTGGCCACGCTATCGTTCAATACACCTCCATTCGATTCCGCTTCATCGACCTGATTGAGCTCGACTAAGACCGAATAGGTGCCGATGGTCGAAACCAAGCCATTGACTTTGAGAGTATAAAGACCCGCACTCGTAATTGGGATCTGTTGCAACTGTGCCGCTGCCCCATTGGATGCAGCTCCAAATGTCAGGTTGGTGCTGGGGCCTGTGACCGTGAGGCTGGGCCGCAGCGCAGCGCTCGGCGTGACGACGACATTCAGCGATTGCCCGGCGTCGAGACTGATTGTGAAGTTATCACTGTCGCCTACGAAGCCAAGGTTGGCGGCAAACGTCCCGTCGTAGACTAAGGCACCGGGCACGTTTCGCGCCGTCAACGGCGTCGGGAACGGGAAAGTGGTGTAGTCCAGTGTAATAGCGCCACCCGTGAACACCGCGTTGGGATTGCCTTCCAAGTCAGCGAAAGCGCCCGCCGCGACGAACACGTTAAACTTCGCCTCGTGAAGAAGGTTGCCGACCGTGAATCGCACGGTCTTGTCGCTATTCAAAAGTGTAAAGCCAGTGACAGCTCCCATGGTCAGTGACAGGTCACTGTTCTGCACCGAGGATGGGTTAATGGCCGCACTGAGATTGACATCGATCGTGGAGAACGGCAGCGCATTTGTCGAACCGGCACTTGGGCTGATTGTTGTGACTGTCAGTGGCGTGACGTCGTAGTAAAAATCAGACACGAACTTCGCTACCGCACTACTATCACTCGCGCGAGTGAATGCGTTGGCATTCAACAATACGGATTGCGGGCCTTCCGTAGCGACAGGGTCGACCGCAAAGGTAAACGTTACCTGGGTGGTAGCTGGCGTGTAGGCAAAGCCGGTTGAGGCCAGACCATTGACGATGAGTTCAGTGCCATCCAAAGTCGCAGGGTCGATTGGGCTAGTCACGTTGATGACGTAACTGGCCGGATGACTTGTGACTACTTTGCTCGTCGCCGGGACAACGCTGGACACGACCATCGGCAACGATGTGTCGATCGTAACCGTCGTCGCGCTGGAATTGGCAGTCGAAGCTCCGAAACCCAGGCCGCGGCGGGCAAACGCCGACCAGATTTCGAATAAATCCGCGCCGCCGTTCAGCGCCACGTCGGCCGCAATGATTGCGTCACGGGCTTGTATAAATGATGGATTGGCCGGCTGGAGCTTCAAGGCGTCCATTACCAGCTTCAGCGTGAGCTTGTTACCCGCGTGGCCAGGACCGGCGGCGGCGGTCCAGCCAGTTTGCATATTCGGATCGTAACCGTATTTGTTGATGAGCAGCCAATTCATGTCCCAAAGCGCCGTAGCCCAAAGCTCACCGGCGTCATGGACCTCCGTACTTCGTGCCACACCGTAAGACGTGGTGCCGGATGTCCCGAATGCGTCGAACGTCAACGGATTCGTTGCCATGTTGTAGCTGTAGGGAAACCGTCGAATGCCCAGGCCCGTAATCGGTTGGCCGAGCACATAAGTGCCGATGCCGTATCCCGAATTCTGTAAATCCGTTGGCCGTTGTTGCAGCATCAGTGCAAAGAAATCGCTCCATCCTTCGCCCATGCCTCCGCTTTGAAGATTGTTGAGAGCACTAGAGTTGGCCGGCCCGCCTGTCAGGCGGTTGGAGACGCCATGACCATATTCGTGAATAATGATGCCATTGTCAAAGTCGCTGCTCACGTCTGGGTTGGGGCCAGTCCAGATGTACATTTGCATTCGCGGCGCTGAGCCATCCACCGGCGTGCCAAAGTTAGCATTGTTGGTCCCGGACCCGTCTTGAGCGTCGGCCTGAACGGCGTCACTGCCAAGCCCACCCTTGCCGTAGTTGTTGGTCTGGAAATTCCCGGCCGCTTCGGTAAACCCGTAGGCGTAATTGATATCGTGTATCACGTTGTTGGTCGAAAAAAGGTTCACGACCGAGGCATTCTCATTTTGAACTGTTGTCGGTGCCTGAGTGGTATCCATCGTGAAGGCACTGAAGTCGAGCGCGGTCCCACCATTCGGTCGTGGTGGCGACGTATCGGCTACATTGTTGGCATCACGATCCAAGTGAGCGTCAACATTGTTGCCGACCGTAGTCGTGAATTCGGCCCCGGCGACGCCGTTGGTATCGTGCCAGCCAAATGGAGACGCCGTCGTGTTGGCAGGGTTGCTGACTACGGCAAAGCCACCGTCGGTCGGGCTTTCATTCGGTAGCGGGACTACGCTATAGGACGCGTCATCGATCCAATCCGCCTGCGCGACAATCGCCCCATTCGCGGCATCAATACTCAGATCGTACCAGTGATTGCCGTCCGGCGTGCGAATAATGAGTTCCCATGCCAGCACCGCACTACCGTCTGATGTCGGCACAAACTGCAACTGCGCCGTGATGGCATCCAACGATACGGTCGGCGCGGAAATGTCAAACGAACGAACTGGACCGAATACGTTAGTAATTAACTCCGGAGCGTCCGACAATGTCAGGCCCAAATTGGTGGCCGCGAATGTTACGGCGGACAATGAGTCCATGCGATCTCCGGCCAACCGCGCGTCGATGTTAGCTTCGAGATTGGCAACAAAACCACCGCCAACACTGAACACGTTGCCATTGGCCAAAACGGCTACAGAGAGATCCGCGTTCCGCACTTGTAGCCCGTTGACGTTCTGGCGAAGGTACAGATGCGTCGTTCCTGTATCGACATCCATGTATTGGCTGGTCACGAACGGGTTATTCATATCGGCTTGCGTCGCACCGAAGTCGGCGGCGTGCGCATTCAGATAAGTCAAAGCAATGTCGAGCGGCTGTTGGCCAATGCGAGACGCGACGGCGGCGTGGGCTGGGTTGACCTGGAAGTTGGACGGCGGTGTGTAAAACCCGCTGCTCGGTTGAACACGGTCTTCAAGTCGCTCGACGCGAAACCGTTTGGAGATAGACAAAGACCGGAGGCCGACGTCGCTTTGCATGCTGACACCTTATTAGGAAGTCGAAAAAACCACCGTGAACGACATCAATCGTTCAGTATGAGACCCGGTAAACGAAAGGGCCGGGCAATGGGGTCTCATCATTATAACATGACTGCGTCCGCTGCCAAGCGGCAATCCCTAGAAAGTGGACTGCAATCATTGACGCGGCCGGACCATTTGGAAAAAGGGAAATAGGAAACGCCATTCGCAACCTCCGGAGAAATGACCCATGCTATTGAACTCATCCTCGTCACCTGTCTCGAAAGGTGCGCTCTGGACCGGCCGCGTCCTCAGCGCGCTTCCGGTGCCGCTGCTATTATTTAGTGCGTATGCAAAGTTCACGAAGCCGCCAGAAATGACTGAAGGATTCACCCATCTTGGATGGGATTTGAAGCTTGCCTTCGCTCTCGGCGTCGTCGAACTTGTCTGTACGATCCTTTACGCAATTCCACAGACCGCCGTCCTTGGCGCAATCCTGCTCACGGGTTACATGGGCGGAGCGATTGCCACGCACGTTCGCATCGGCGATCCGTTCTATATGCAAGTCGGCCTTGGCGTGGTGATCTGGCTCGGGTTGTATCTTCGCGATACACGCCTTCGTGCCCTAATCCCGCTGCGAAGTTTGTGATCACGTGATCGGTCGTGGCTTGCCGAATTGCATTTTGCCGTCTTGCCATTGCCACGGGATTTCGACATCGAGCGGTACTGACGGCACGACGATGGCAGTGGCGGGTTTGAGCAAGGCCGCCATACCCAACGCGCCGGCACCACCAGTCGCCATCAACCCCGCGCCCAGAGCTGCCGTGGCCAGCAGTTTACCAAGCGAACTTACCTTCGTCGCCGTTTGCGGTGCGACATGCACGTCGCCGATGTGGATTCCCATGGGTTCCTCCGGCAGTTGCGGCAACTCAGCCATCACACGGCCATGCGCCTTAATTTGCTGGCGGTTGATCGCCAGGAGTTGGTGAGCGTCTTCCAGCATCATCGCCTGATGAGCCAGGTGGATTTTTCGTTCCTGCATCGGTCATCTCCTGGAAATCGCGAGCAAGTATTTCGCGAACACGACCCTGCCGGTAAGCGGCACGGAGTCGCTCAGTGCGGGCGCTGACCGCATTGGCAAGTTCCTGAGCCGTTACCAGCGGGTGTTTGGTCATGGGTTACTTCGCCTGGACCGGTACCGCAGCGTAATCGATCAAGCGAGCGCGGCCGCTTCCGGACTCTTCGACATGGCGGACGCCGGTCGATTCGGCAAAGCTCACCTTGTCCTTGCCTTCGAGATAGTCGTAGCGCAGGTTCTCCGCGTACAGGCTGGCCCCGTTGGCCTGGTTCTGCGCGCTGTTATGGGCGTGCAGCTTCAGCATTCCATAGTCAGACGGTTCCATGATTCTCCCCTCGAAAATAGCCGTGGGCGCGGCCAGCACAGTGCCGGCCGTCGTCGTCGGGCGTGATTCATAGCAGTCTTGCTCCCCTCTCCCCTTAGGGGAGAGGGGACGGGGGTGAGGGAAAGACGCTTGCCGTGCGAAGGTGCTAAGCCCCCCCCCCCAAACCCACACACCCCCGGCGGGAGGGGGC
>JANLTA010000025.1:0-4534 GCA_031362705.1 Gemmataceae bacterium
AGCCGAAACTGGATAAAGTCGCTGGCGGCGACCGCGCCGTCGTTATCGAAGTCGAAGATGGGGTTGCTGCCGCCGAGAGCAAGGCGGAACTGAATGAAGTCGTTCGCGGCCACGGTGCCGTTGCCGTCGGCGTCGCCAAAGATGCGGAAGATGTTGGTCGGCGGGCTGGGTGCGCTGGCCGAGGCAAGTGCGTAGTTGTCACCGGACACACCGTCGTTGTTGCCGTCGAAGTTGCCGGAGTTGATTTTCGATGCGAATGCCGTAAGTGTATAACGGCCGTCGGCAAGGGACGCAAATTCACTCCCGCTACCCGTAAAGGTCAATGTGACTGCTACCCCGGCGATGGACACACTCGTTGTCACAAATCCGTTATCGGATTGGCGTTGCAATTGGAATGCATCAGATTGGTTGGTCGGCAAGGTGACCGGCTGATCGAAGTTCAGGGTGACGCTTGTCACGCGCGACCTCTGGGTGTCGCCATTATTGATGACTACGCTGGTGATGCGTGCGGCACGAGCTGGAGCTGCCGAAAACTCCGATGTATTGCCGAGCGGATCGGTGGCGGTTGCGGTGATAATCTCGCCAGCGACCGTTGCTGTGGTCAATACCGAATCGAAGAGCGCCAAGCCGCTTGAATTGGTCGTTACGCTGATGAAACCCAGGTAACGACCGCCTTCGCCGTGCCCCGTTGGATCGGATGAGGCACTTGCGAATACGTCGATCTCGTAGTTCGTTGACGGTGCGGATACAAGCGAGCCGATGATGCGGGTGGTCGCACCAAGTTGTACCGACGCTAATACTGGGAAGTTCTGAAAGCGATTCGGGCCAGTGTCCTGGTCGCCGGTGTCGTTGAGGGTGACACCGTCGCCTAACACATTGACATCGGCAGCGGGACTTAGATCAATGCCGAGTCGTCCGTTGAGGAAAATGCTATTGCCGCGCACGGCGTTGTTGGCCGAAAGGGCATTGATGATCAAAACGCCTTCCTTGGGATGATTGGCGATGACATTGCCCGTCCCTGGGGCGACTCCGCCAATCGAGGTGTCTGACGCTTTGTCGATGATGATGCCGTGTCCGGAATTAGGCAAAGGTGTGGTACCCGAGATGTCGGTACCAATGAGGTTACCGGCGACGATGTTGAAACGGCTGTTAAAGAACGGGACCAATAAGTTCAGTGCATTTGTACTGGGGTTCGACGTGAACTCGATCACAGAGCGACGGAAGGTGCCGGGCGCGCCGTCGTTCCATTTTCCCGTGTTCACCCCGGTGCCTAACATTTCGACAAAGTCTTCATTGCCACCGCTATTTGAAGGTTCTCCGGGGGACCAATTCGTGTACGCACCGAAAAGTTCGCCGCTTGTCCAAGCGAAAGTGCCTTCCACCGCTATGTCGTTAGCACCGATCCATAGGTTCTCCGGAAACTGTCCCGCAACCTGAATCGTCGTATTCACGAAGGCGTTTTCCGCCGAAGTGTTGACCGCAGTCAGGTAGCCGCCAGCAGCCGTGGCGGCCTTATCCGCGTTGGACCAAGTAGTGATCGGCGTGACAACGTAATAATGATCGGTACCGCCAGCCGTAGCAGGCCAGAAGTAGGTCTTAAAGTAAGTAGTCGAGGTATCGATACCGCTTATTCTAATACCATCGCCAACGCCGGTCGTATTGCCAGCAATTAAGTTGCGTTCGGAGAGTACTCCGGTGCCATCAGTTCGCAAACCAATTCGGTTATTGCTTGCACCGTTTTGAACAACCACACCGAGATCGTTGGTTAATGACTTCAATCCCGTCGGATCGGTGCCGATAAGATTGCCGGCTACAACGTTGTTCGTGGTGTCGATCCCGCCAATCACGATCGCGTTGTTACCATTTCCGGAAATGACGTTCCCTTCGGCCGCATCGTTGATGCCATTGCCGTCGGTTCCGACGCGGTTGCCACTGGCGCGCCCCACGATCTCAATGCCATTATCGGAGTTGCCAAGGGCCTTCGTACCGTCGACTATCGTACCAATTCGATTACCGATGATAACGTTGTTATCGGTGCCGTCATCGGCTAGCACGATTCCATCTCCGTTACCGCTGATCACATTTAGTGAGCCCGAAATCGTACCACCAACAGTATTTCCTGATGATCCGCCGAAGAAGTAAATGCCATCGGCGTTCCCGCGATCTAAAGTGCCAGTGATATCGGAACCGATGAAATTCCCTAGGATGGACGCCCCATCACAGTTAAACAACTGTATGCCTTGATTGCCGTTACCACTAATGACATTTCTCGCTACAGAGGTAGTGCCGCCAATCGTTAGCGTCGTGCCTGCATCGACATCGATCCCGTCATCAGGATTGGGTACCGTTTTGTTGCCCGCCGCATCTAAACCAATGATGTTGCCTGCGACCAGCGTGTTGGGTGCTGCCGCACTGGTGAAACCAAGCCCGTCAACCAAATTACCAGAAATGACGTTCCCTTCCGTCGCGTCATTTTTTCCGTCAAGGTTAGTCCCGATTTTCGTACCAGCGGGTCCATTGGTAATCCGTATGCCATCTGGCTTATTTGCAATTGATGCCAATCCAGCGGCATTCAATCCGACGTAATTGCCGGCAATATGGTTGTTGTCAGTTCCAACGGAGACTATTAGGATGCCATTGCTATTATTGTTTGTACTGGTTGTAGTATTCGTACCATTGCCGCTTACTACATTTCTCGCTCCGGGTTCACCTCCTCCAACAGTATTAGACTTCGCGCCCCCGTCGATCCTTATGCCGCTCAGCGTATTCCCCACCTCTGCGTCGCCAGCTATGTTCACACCAATGAAATTCCCTTGGACGGCGTTCGCGCTCGAAGCCGCCCCCGTGATCTGAATGCCGCTCACTCCATTGCCGCTGATGAGGTTGCGCGCATTCAACGTCAGTCCGCCGACGGTGTTACTAGCGCCGTTGATCAAGATTCCATTGCCACCGTTGGGTAGCTTTCCTGTTCCTGCGGCGTTGGTACCGATGCGATTGCCGGCAATTAAATTCTTGCTAGCGCTGACACCTTGAATCTCGATACCATCGCCGACGTTACCGGCGATTAAGTTGCCTTCCCCAGCGACCGTGCCACCAATAAGGTTGCTTGGGCCACTCATGTAAATGCCGTTACCACCATTGCCAAGGTCTAAAGTCCCGAACCGGTCGGTACCGACATAACTTGAAATGACGACGTTGTTGCCTTTGGCATTAACCCCGCCAGCCTCCAGGCGGATACCGTCTTGCGTAAAACTGTGAACATTCAGTGCTTGAATGGTCGTACTTCCACATGTGACCACGAGGCCGTTTGATACGACGCTCTTGCCGTCCAGTTCCACAATCGGCGTACCAGCGTAACCCGGCTGGGTGCTCCCGTCGATGACGACCGGGTCAGTGATGGTCGGCAATGCACTTTGAAGCTCAATCGATTGGGCGCTGGGGATATTGAATTCGATTCGATCAGTGACGCCAACGCTGGCGTTCGAGTCCAGCATCGCCTGTCGCAATGAGTTCATGCCGTTGTCGGCGTTGGTGGAAACAATGTAAATGGCGGGCACCATACGGCGCTCCAACATTTCCACGAAAAGGCGCTGACGGCTTGCGGCCATGAGACTCTCCAAGATACGAGGGGGGTTAGTTTCAATTCCCGGCAACTGCAAGTTCGCGATTCCTCGGATCCGAACCTTGTACAGTTGACGGTTTGAATACGCCAGTTGACAAAAAACCTGTCACGGCCGGTCGCTTTTTTCTTTTTCTGTCGCAGATTGGCGAGCATTTGTTGCCGAATTGCCCTTGGCTTCCTTCGTATTGGGCGTAGAGGTGACTATTTCGCGAAGCTTGCGAGTCGAAGTTTCGAGTATTTTTGTTGCCACTGCGTCGCCAGGTTTCTTTCGTAGCCATTCCTGGGCGGCGGGAAGCGCAAGGACGTAGTTCTGAGCGGCAAAGTGTACAGTTGCGCGAAATTGCGGCAGTGCGCCGTGTTTAGGCGCTACTCGTTCGCATTCAGCCAGAACAAATTGCGCGCGGCCAAGGTCGTTGGCATTCAGTGTTGCTGTGATGTGGTGCCCGAAGGTGATGTCATCCAATTCGTCGTATTGCTGGAGTTTCAGTCGTTGCTTGAGATACTCGATTGCACGATATTTGGCCGTTGGGTCATGAAATGGCGATTCAGGTGCTTGGCCCAAGGCGCAGGCAGCCGCGATTGCGAAATCCAACGACGTGGCCTTGACGTCCAACATGCAGGGGGCCTCGGCGGCCGCCTTGGCGTGCTTTTCCACTTCTTGCATGTGCACAGCCAAGTTGGCGTCAAACGGCTTACTTTTGGGGTTATTCGTATTGTAAAGTACGACGGCATAAAGGTACAACAAAAGTCCATCGGGATGAAATGTACCCGCCTGTTTTAGCGACCCAGGGCCAGCGCGCACTTATGGGTAATCCTGGCAATTTGAGTGGGCTTGCGCTATGAGGGCATGGCTCGTATTTCTTTCTGCGTGATGTCGGAGGGACATTCACGCAGGAGAGTCGAGTCATGGCG
>JANLTA010000587.1:0-1945 GCA_031362705.1 Gemmataceae bacterium
TCGAGACCGATGCCGCCGTCGAGCGTGAACTGGCCTTTGAGGTTGTCCATCGTGCCGTACGGGCCGACATGAAATGTGTCGCCGCCGCCGTTGCCGAACACTTGCAGGTATGATGCGATGCCGACATTCGTCGAGAGGATCTGGATCGTGTCCGAACCGCCGCCGCACTTGAGTTGAAGGCCGTCAAGCGAGTTGTCGAACTCCAATCGCGTGCCGTCGGGCAGATCGGTGTATTGGTCGGTAAGCCAGTAGGTTCCGCCGGCGGTGCGCGCCGTGTCGTCCACAAACAGCTGACCGTTGCCGTCCGAGTTGGAATAAATGACTTTGGTTCCCGCGCCGGCGAAGAGCACCTGGGAACCGGGAAGTGTGCTGTCGAAGTCGAAATCGCTGACGAATCCACTCTCGTTCCACACCGATTTCAAATCATGTTTCAACTGGCCAGTTGTTTGCCTGGAAACAACGACAGAGCTGCTCTGTTGCAAGGCTTCATTTCAGTTTTGCCAAGAGCATGATGTTGTGCGTGAGCGCGCGGAGCTTTAGCTCCATCTCGCGGCGTTCAGGTGTTCGCGCTCGCAGGCTCGATCCCATGTTCCGCTTCACCATGCTATTGACTGTTTCCGATTGCCAACGTTGTCCGTAATCATTCGCGTAGGCCTTTCGTTTGAATCGGTGCTTCATCTGACGTCTCCAGTATCCTGTGGGCGGCTTCTTCGATGGACGACCCACGCGCGGCGGAATGATCGAACGAACGTTCATATCCTGTCGCGCAATCCGGTGGTTCGCCTCCGAATCATATCCGGCGTCTGCTACGACTACCTTCACCTGGCCACGCCGCCAGCCGTCGAACAACAGTTGATCAAAGTCCGGAGCATCACTTCCCATACCCGTGTGCGTCTTGAGTGAGAGGATGAGATGGCTCGCGGTGTCGATGCCCAGTCCGAGTTTTGGCATGTTCTTCACGGCGTCAGATCGCCCGTCGTTGTCGTGCGATTTGCGATCTTTTCCGTGCGACTGTGCCACGCGGAAGTCATAGTATTTGCTCGAATGACGCGGCTCAAGGTGTGTGCTGTCCAGACTCAATCGATTGCCGAGTATGCCGGCGTTGTCCAGTGTCGTGGCCATCTGATCGAGCATCCGATCGCACTCCTTGTCCATTTTGAGGATCACCTTGAACGCGCGGCAAAGGGTCGAGTGATCGGGCGGCTTGGTCATTCCGATCGCAGCGCACCATTCAGGCGAATCGCGTAACAACGCTTCGATCCCGCGATAGCTCTTGCGTTGATGCTCGCGAAGCACAAGGCAGGCGAACAATTGCCAAAGGTCGAAGTCGTGTCGACTGAAAGCCGACGTATGTTGCCGAAGGCAACAGCGTGCCAACTCGTACGCCTCAACCAACACCATCCGTGGCGACTTGCAGGTTTCCATCCTGCATCAGATACATAGAAAAATCACATCGCGCTACCGAACATGCGCCGAACATTCTCGGCCTCGCAACAGAGCACGACAGAGCCGGAATTGCTGGCGACGATAAGCGCCTGGGTGCCTATCAGAGCCGCAGCCGTCATCATCCGGCGCGGCTCGACCGATTCGAGAACGGCTAGGTGACGGGCGATGTGTTTTGCTTTTTTCATAATAATTCCTTTGCATGACGATCGGCGACGATGTCGCGTCGAACGTTTGTCAGTTCACTTCCGGCGACGTGCGACAAACATCGCCATCGCGCCAAGTCCAAAGAGGCTCGCCGGTTCGGGCAGCAGGCCCGGCACCATGCTTTGCGCCAGCGCCCAGTCGGAGCGGCAGTCCAAACCAGGGTCGATCGCGACCTGATCCCAACCGAGCAGGCGCGAACCGTAGTTCTGCGCCAGCAGCAGCAGATCATCGAATGTGACGCCGCCGTTGCCGGTGAAATCGCCGGTGGACCAGGTATGATCAAACTCGTTGTAGT
>JANLTA010000591.1:0-12787 GCA_031362705.1 Gemmataceae bacterium
CCGAGACCGATAAGCATGACGGCAAAGGCCGCGGAGAGAATATTGAGGTGCCCGACCGTCAGTGTCAACCAACCCATTGCCCAGGCGGTGCCGACCAGCAAAGTGGACATTGTCAGCAACGGGTAGCGATAACCCCGATAGACGAGGCAATAGAGCAACGCAGTTCCGCCGAGCGCCAGCCAACCGGCCAGTGTGGAATCTCGCTGAGACGCGGCCATTTCATCGGTTTCCAATGCCGGCAGCCCTGTCACACCGATTTGCAATTCGGGATAGCGTAGCCGCGTCTCATTCACCACGGCGCGCAGTGCTTCAACGCCGGCTTGTGCGGGCGTAAACGAGTTCGCGTCCTTGACGGGCCGGGCGAGCAAAAAGAACAATGAGCTATCGCCATTAGTCAGATACTGTGGCCGATCCAGCATGTCCGAGCGCTGGTCCGGTCCGGCCGGCATGAGGCTGCCCCACGGGTTTCGATAGCCGGCTGGATCAGTCAGGCTGGCATTGGCCGATTGCACGGTGGCCAGCAGTTGAGTTAGAAATTGCTCATCCGCCGGCGCGAGTGGCGTATCCGGATCAATGCGTCCAGCGCGTTCACGCGCTTGGCGCAATAGGTTGGTCAATGTCAACGAACGCCAGGCAATAGGTCCCACCGGTGCCGAGAGTAGTGGGGCCATGCGGTCCAGATTCTCGCGCATTGCCTGCAACTGATCGGATGGCAAGTACAGCAACGCACGATTCTTCAGCCCCGTGAGGTCGGCTTTGGAAAACAATCGATCGAATAGTTCGGGCTTGTTCGCCAGCGACGTTGCTAAGTTATCGACGGCGGCCGACTTTTGTGCCGCGTCGCCGCCGCGCAAGACGACGACAAGATCGTCTTCATCACCAAACTCGGCGACGAACGCTTGCCATCGGCGCTGATAATCCTTGTCGGGGCTGGCCAGGTCGCTACGGCGTGTGTAGTACTCCGTGCGCGTGCAAAATGCATAAGTGCCGGCAACTGCGAGCAGTCCGCTGAGGATCAATACACTAACAGGCCGACGGCACACGGCATCGACGAAACGAACCATCATTCGCGACAAGAGGCCAGTTTCGCAAGTGCTCAAGGGGAGGCTCCGCGACTTGACGGTGCGTGGCAAGAACTGCCCGCGCCGATGGGTCCGCTTTCTTACCCGTTCGCCGAGATTCCCACAAGAGGGCTTATCGCCGGGCTTACCCGGAATACCATGCCAGCCATGACCAGTGCTAATTCGCTACATACCCGGGCCAGAGCTATCTTTCGCCGGCTGGGCAAACTGTATCCTGACGCGACATGTGCGCTGCATCACAAGTCGCCGTTCCAGTTGCTGATAGCGACCATCCTGTCTGCACAATGCACCGACGTGCGTGTCAACATGGTCACGCCGGGATTGTTCGCACGGTTCCGCGATGCCAGTGCATTTGCCACAGCCCGGCTCAGCGAGATCGAGAATCTGATTCGCTCCACGGGGTTTTTTCGCAACAAGGCGAAGAACATCCAGACGCTGTGCAAGATTCTGGTCGCTGAGCATGGCGGCAAAGTGCCCAACAATCTCGATGCCCTCACCAAGTTGCCCGGCGTTGGTCGCAAGACGGCGAATGTCGTTCTCGGCAACGGCTTCAACATCCCCGGGATTACGGTGGATACGCACGTCGGCCGACTCAGCCGCCGCATGGGCTTCACCAAGCACCTTGATCCGGTGAAGGTCGAGCTTGATCTCATGGAGATCTGGCCAAAAAAGGACTGGACGCTTTACAGCCACCGCATGATCTTTCACGGTCGAAATGTGTGTGGGGCAAGAAAACCCGATTGCAAGAACTGTTCGCTGAGCGACGTGTGCCCGGCACTGGGGACGGGAAAGTGAATCACCATTTGTGTTAGGACCAGCCATGTTGGACGTGACTACCGCGCAAGCCGAGGTTCTCCGTCACGCCAAACCGCGCAATCCAGAGGTGGTGGCGGTGGGTTCGTACGCGCTTGGATTGGTGCTGGGCGAAGGCGTATTCGCCGACCGCGACCTGCCGGCGTTTCCCAAAGCGATGATGGATGGCTTCGCGGTTCGTTCTTCCGATTGCATCAATGCCAACGCCACGCTAGCCATCATCGAAGACGTGACTGCCGGAATGGTGCCGACAAAGATCATTGGCACCGGCCAGGCATCGCGGGTAATGACGGGTGCGGCCGTACCAGATGGCGCGAACGCGATGGTGATGGTGGAAGACTGCCGCGTGGACGGAGACTGCGTGACCATTGGCCCGGCCGTCGTGGCAGGGCAACATATTCAACCGGTCGGCCGCGAGATGCGGAAGGGTGAAACCGTATTGGCGGCGGGCACTTTGCTCGGGCCAGCGCATTTTGCCGTGTTGTCAACGGTGGGTCGCACGTCCGTCAAAGTCTATATGCCGCCGAGTGTCGCCATCCTGGCGACGGGCAATGAGCTGGTCGAGCCGGCTATGACGCCGGGGCCGGGGCAGATTCGCAACTCCAATGTGACCATGCTGTTGGCACAAAGCGTGCAAGTTCATTCGGTGCCGCGCTCGCTGGGAATCGCGCGGGACGAGCGGGAATACTTGCGCGCGATGATCCGCGAAGGCCTGACGGCGGATGTGTTAATTCTCTCAGGCGGAGTGTCCGCTGGCACGCTCGATCTGGTGCCTGAAGTGCTACAGGAACTTGGTGTGAAACCCGTGTTTCACAGAGTGGCGATGAAGCCCGGCAAGCCGCTGTTCTTCGGCATGCACGAGTCTACGCTGGTTTTCGGCCTGCCCGGCAACCCGGTGAGTTCTTTCGTCGGCTTCGAGCTTTTCGTGCGCCCGGCCATCCTGCGAATGCGCAATGTCAGCAACCCCGTGCCGCCGCTGGTTCGCCTGCCACTCCTGGCAGAAACGCAACACAAGAGTGACCGACCGACGTATCATCCCGCTCGCGTGATTGCTCAAGAGATTGGCGAGGCAGTGCAACTGTTGCCCTGGCATGGCTCGTCGGACCTGAAGGGCCTTTGTGCGGCTAATGCGCTGGTCCTGTTGGAACCCGGCGACCGTATTTATGCCGCCGGCGCGATAGTGCCCACAATGCGTCTGCCCGGTTGATTACGACTTATCTTGCATCGTTCCTGGAAGGGGTGGCGGGACAATGGTTGTTTTTTCCGCCGTGCCTTCACGCCCGGGCGGGGCCACCAAATTGCCGATCACGGGGACTTCGTGCGGGTCGCCCGTAGTGACCGTGCGGCGTTTGTAGGTGTACAAGAAAAAGCCGGCCACACCGGTCAACGCCAACACAACAAACAAGTGCTGCACAATGCGAACATTCTTGTGAACGTGTTCGAATAACACGATGAACGAGTCGGTGTACCAATACGACAAGCCGAACAACATGCCGACGCCGGGAATCGCATACAGGCCATCCGCCAGTAAGAACTTCGCAATCGGCATGCGCAACACGCCAGACATCACAAAGATCGGCGCGCGAATGCCAGGAAGAAAGCGGGCACCCAGCAGTATCTTCACTCCGTACTTGTGAAAGTTCTCTTCGATCTGCTGCCGCTTTTCGGGGCGGACGAGGTGATTCTTGATCCACGGCCGGTCAAGCAACCGCTGGCCGCCAAAGCGCCCGATGCTATAGAGAATCCCGTCGGACACGACTACGCCGACGATGCAAACTGGCAGCATGATGTACCAGTAAGGGTGCTGCGGTATCGCCTGACTGGCGGCATGACCCGCCGCGAAGCCGCCCCCGACGACAGGCACCTCTTCGGGAATGGGCATACCCATGCCGCAAGCGAGCAGCAGCCCAAACGTCGCAAAGTACTTCCAAACACCATCGGACACGCCGGCCACTCCGATCGCATGTTCGTGTACACCAGTGACAGCCATCATAGGCAACGAGACGAACGCCGTCACCCGGCTTGGCTTTCCACCCGATACGGAGTCACTAACCTATCCGTCTCGCCAGAAGTGTACACTGCGGTTTGTTGATTGATGACGTTGACCGCTGCGAATCACCCGCCAGAGTCCGCAACCGAGGTGCTTGAGCGACTCAGGCGCACTGTTCATCACGCAGCACACCTTCTGCCCGCCCAGGGCCCTATTTCCGTTTTCATCCATCATAACACACTTCATGCCTTTGAGGACTTGCAGTTCGACGAAGCCGTTCGCCGAGGAGCCGAGGTCTTCAATTGCCAGCCCTATCTTCCCGAGGAACGCTTCCGCGAAGCCCTTGGCCGGGGTCGCATCCGTCACTCCGACTTGCAGGCGGTATTGGAATCCGATCTGAGCGAAGACACCTGCAAGCCAGTTCCGCCGAAATCGAGTCGTATCGAGCTGCGCATGGCCATGCTGCAGAATCCGCTTCCCGCCGGGTCGGCGCAGGAACTCCAATGGTTTATCGAAGAGACCGATGCGCTGCGCCGGGTCCAACCGGGTACGTCCGCGTCGGTGCGGTCGCACTTGATTGCCGAAACGCGGCACTGGGTCATGCGCGACCTGCGAACATGGGAAGGAGTTGCCAGAGAAACGCCTCGTTGGGTGCCGGAACTCTTTGCCAAGTTCCGCGAAGTCCGCATCGAGGACTGGGACGAATCCACGTGGGAAGCGTTCAGTCTGGAAGCCGTTTGGGGCGTCTGCCTGGCTGGGGTGGGTGCCGTACCGATTCGCGTCAAAGCGACCAAGCCGCTAGTGCGTCACCGCGACCTTTTGCTATGCTCGTCGGGCTTCGACACGGACTTGTGTGTCCATGATGTCATGATTCGCTTCTGTGCGGCCTTCCTTGACCAGGGCGTTTCGCACTGGTTGCTTCCCGATCGTGATCGTGGCTTTCTGGAAGCGTTTGCATCTTTGTATCGTGGTACCGTAGGACCGCCGGATCGATGGTTTCGAGGCGTGAACTCCGAGCTGGCCCGCCTGCAAGATGCCAATGTCAGTGGAGTGGATTTGCTGCAAGAGTCACTCAAAGCGCTAGGCGTGCCGGAAGCGGAGTGGGATGAATATCTCGCGGCCACCCTCCTGGCGCTGCGGGGCTGGGCCGGGATGATTCACGAAGCCGAGGAACGGCCCGACCGATTCACTATTCGGGTGCCGAAGGAGAGTTTGATCGGCTTCGTGGCTGTTCGTTTGCTGTTGGAACGGTTTGCCTTGGCCCATGCCGCGCGAGAACACTGCGCCTTCGATGGCCCGCTCCCGGAGTTTCGCGATGATCTTCGTAAGCGTTGCGTTATGCGCGCCGAGCCAAGTCCTGAGGAACGGACGTTGCCGGTGTTCTTGCTCGCGCAATCATTCGGCTGGACGCCCAGCGAGTTACATCACTTACGCATTGACGACTGGACCGCACTATTGCGTGAGATCGAGACATTTGATTCGGTCGAGCGGCGGCGTGTCTTTCACCTCGCATATGAACGGCGTTTCCGGGAACAGTCGCTTGATGCCTTGGCATTGCAGAAGCGCCACCCAACGACCGAACGCCCGCGTTTCCAGTTGGTCACATGCATCGACGAACGTGAAGAGTCGTTTCGCCGACACCTGGAGGAAGTTGCTCCCGACTGCGAGACTTTTGGCACGGCCGGGTTCTTCGGCGTGATCATGTATTTTCGCGGCGTGGCCGAGGCTCACTACACGCCACTCTGCCCTGTGGTCGTTCATCCGCGCCATTGGGTGGAGGAGCGGGCCGACGAAGGGAAAGAAAAGGTCGATCGCCGTGCCCGACGAGTTCGGCGGGCGCTGGGTCGCACTTCGCATCAATTCCATCGGGGCACGCGTGGTTTCGCAACCGGCGCAGTCATCACAGCCGGACTCGGAATGCTGGCGACATTTCCCCTAGTGGGACGCGTCATGTTCCCCGGTCTGACGGCCCGTCTGCGGCGCAACGCCGGCAAGTTCGTGCGGCCACCAAAAAAGACGCGGCTACTACTGGAGCGCACCGAAGCCGTCGCCGGCCCGGAGGGTGGAGGCATCGGCTTCTCGGTTGAGGAAATGACCGGCAGCGCCGAACGGGTGCTCCGCGACATCGGGTTGACGAGGAACTTTGCCCGCCTGGTGTTCATCCTCGGGCACGGCTCGCACAGCATGAACAACCCGCACGAGTCGGCTCACGATTGCGGCGCATGCGGCGGTGCGGTCGGCGGACCGAACGGCCGGGCCATCGCGCAGATACTGAACGATCCACGAGTTCGGACAACCCTTGCAGCGCGAGGCCTTAGTATTCCCAGCGATACCGTGTTTGTCGGCGGTTTGCACAACACTTGCAATGAGTATGTCAAATTCGCCGACACCGACTTGATCCCGGCGTCGCATCTGCCGGAGTTTGAGGTTGCCCATACGTTGGTGGAACAAGCGGTTGCGCGAAATGCCCATGAGCGCGTCCGGCGCTTTGAGTCCGCTCCTCTCAACATTACGCCGGCAGCGGCTCGATTGCACACGGATGGCCGTGCCGAAGATTTGGCACAGGTGCGGCCGGAGTGGGGTCATGCGACGAACGCGATCTGCGTGGTCGGCCGCCGTGAGCGGACCCGCGGCCTGTTTCTCGACCGTCGCCCGTTCCTCGCATCGTATGATCCCACGCAAGATAATGCGGAAGCGGCAATTCTGACTCGAACACTCCAGGCGGTGTTTCCCGTGTGCGGCGGAATCAGCCTGGAATACTACTTCTCGCATGTCGATCCGAGCGGATACGGGTCGGGCACTAAGTTGCCGCACAACATTACATCGCTCCTTGGCGTGATGGACGGGGCCGCCAGTGACTTGCGAACTGGGTTGCCATGGCAAATGGTCGAGATTCACGAGCCGATGCGGCTGTTGATCGTATGCGAAACAACGGCCGAGATCATGGTGGCGATCATGGCGAAAAATCCGACGATTGGCACGATGGCCGCCAAAGAGTGGGTCCAGCTCGCGGTGCTTGACCCGTCCAGTTCTCACGTTCAGTTGTTTTGCAAAGGGCGGTTTGAGCCATACCGGCCGCAGACCCAACAGTTGCCCGTCGCTGCATCATCCACTGATTGGTATCGCGGCTGGAGGGATCATCTGGAGTTCGCGGTCATTAGGTCAGGAGTCTAGTCTTCAAGGAGATTCATGCCGGACGCCGAACAATTGATGACATCGATAGGCACCGTGGTGGTGGCGGCACCTGCGGTGCTGGTCGCCGCGCTCGGTGTGCCTGCGCTTTTTGGCAAGCGACTCACCGAAGCGACGACCATGCGCTC
This sequence comes from Gemmataceae bacterium, assembly GCA_031362705.1. Taxonomy (GTDB): domain Bacteria; phylum Planctomycetota; class Planctomycetia; order Gemmatales; family Gemmataceae; genus JAIBBI01. The sequence goes on from JANLTA010000591.1 coordinate 7,206, forward strand.
CGTCCGCTCGGCGGTCACAACGGGCCTTTTAGCATGTATTGCCGTACTCGCAGTGATGCCCTTTGCAGCAGGACGCCCGGCAGTCGTTGATCTCGGAGAATGGGTGGCACTGCGCCCGGCTGGCTCGGGTCACGAACACTATCACTTCGCCGTCGAGTTCGAGTTCGATTTGTTGAGTGTCCCGCTGGCGCTGTTGTCGTTTCTATTATGCGGGACCATCGGCGTTTTTGCCGCCCGGTATCTCCATCGCGAGACAGGATTCAACCGCTTCTTCATCCTGTTCGCCTTGTTTTTGTTCGGCATGGTGACGGCGTCACTCGCCGACACCATTGAGACCCTGTTCGTCGGCTGGGAATGCGTCGGTTTGTCCAGCGCGCTCTTGGTGGCGTTCTTTCAGGAGCGACCAGCTCCGCCGCGCAATGGGTTGCGCGTGTGGATCGTGTACCGAATCTCTGATGCCGCCCTTTTGTTGAGCGCTGTTGTGCTTCACGACATGGTGGGCGAAGGCGACTTCGACCGAATCATGGGCGGCGCGCAATGGCCACATGGCCGAACATCGCTCAACGAAAGTCAAGCAACAGCTCTGGGTTTGCTCCTGCTGTTCGCGGCGGCCGGAAAGTCGGCACTGGTTCCCTTCAGTGGCTGGCTGCCCCGGGCCATGGAAGGGCCGACACCATCAAGCGCGGTCTTCTATGGTGCCTTGTCCGTCCACCTCGGCGCATTTTTGTTGCTGCGGATGAACCCGTTAATTGCCGCGTCGGTCTGGCTGGCGGTGACAATCATCGCGATGGGCCTGATCACGGCGTTGTACGCGTCCATCGTCGGCGCTGTGCAGACGGATATTAAGTCGGCACTGTCATTCGCGTCACTCACCCAGGTCGGCATAATTGTCGCCGAAATTGGCATTGGCCATTGGCTACCCGTCATGTGGTACATCGCGCTTTTGCATCTCATCGGGCACGCCTGCCTGCGCACGCTGCAGTTCATTCGCGCTCCCACGTTGTTGCAGGATTATCGCGTACTGGAAAACGCGATTGGCGATCGGCTTCCGTTGCCGCCCGGTGTGCTTCGATTCGCGCCAGCTGGTGCGCGGACATGGCTGTATCGTTTCGCCCTGGAACGCGGCTATCTGGATGCGATCCTCACCGACTTCGTCGAGCGTCCATTCGTCCGGGCATTCGAGTGGTGCGGCCAGCGGGAACGCCGTTGGTCCGAATCACTGAACGACCAGGCTTCCTTGCCGGCTGGCCCGCAAACCAAGCAAGACGATGGCAATCCATGAACCTGTTTGCAATGCACTGGCTGGAATTGTCATTCGCCTTGCCTCTGGCAGGTGCGGCGAGCATGGCGCTCTTCACCGACGCGCGACGGAAGTCGCGATGGTGCCTTGTGTTTGCCGGTGCAACCCTGGCATGTTCATTGATGGTCAGCCTTGGTTTTTACGGCGGGCATCCAACAGCGGCGGCCCTCTGGAACACTTCGGGGCGTCGCATCCTCAACGTGGACGAAATCAACGTCCCGTTACTTCCACTGGTCGCATTGCTTTTCTTCTTGACGGCATTAACGACCGCACGGACCAAGTTCGCGCGGTTTCCGTTTGCTGGTCTGTTAGTTCGCGAGGCGGTGTTACTGGCAGCATTTGCCTGTGCGTTACCAGGTCCACTCGCGTTACTGTTGGCAGTCGACGCGATCATGCCGTTGCTGGAGTTGCAGCGGCACGGCCAGCCATGTCGCCTGCACTCCATTCATGCCGGCCTGCTTGTGACGCTCTTAATCGCCGGCTGGGTCATTTCTGACGGTATAGGTTTCACCGGCGTTGGATCTTTGTTCTACCTTGCGGGAATCATGGTACGGACGGGAGTGTTTCCCGCGCATATCGGGATTACGAACATGTTCGCACATGGCTCGTTCGGCACCGCTCTTCTGTTTGCCACGCCTCTGGCTGGCGTGTATGCCACGGCCCGACTGGTGCTACCAATGGCCCCGGCGTGGGCCTTGACTCTACTCGGCATCGCCGCACTTGCGACAGCTCTTTATACCGCTTGCATGGGTGCGGTGGAACGTGACGCGCGCCGCTACTTCGCTTACCTCATTGTCAGCCATGCGTCACTTGTGCTGCTCGGCTTCGGGCTGCACACGCCCTTTGCGGTCACCGGGGCACTGGTGATGTGGGCCTCGGCGGCACTCGCGCTGACCGGCTTGGGACTGACGTTGCGATCGCTTGAATCACGTTTTGGCATTCTCAAATTGAACGAGTTCCGCGGACTGTATGACCAATCGCCCGCGCTGGCCATTTGCTTCTTGATGACCGGCCTGGCTACCATCGGCTTTCCCGGGACACCCGGGTTTGTCGCCGTCGAATTGCTCGTGGATGAAGCAGTCGGCGCGCATGTCGCGGTCGGATTTTTTGTCGTGCTGACTGCCGCCATCAACGGCATCGGCGTGGTGCGAACTTACTTGTTGTTGTTCACGGGCCGCCGACACATAACCGCCGTGTCCTTGGGAATCACGCCGCGAGAGAGCATCGCAGTGTGGACGTTGACCTCGTTGATCCTCGTTGGCGGATTGGTGCCATACGCCTACGTGGAATCCCGGCATCGCAGTGCCTTGAATATCCTGCGCCACCGCGACACGAATTTGAACACTTCTGTCGCTGCGCCGGCAAGCCAACCCCATTAGACAGATGGGTGGTTAATCCGAAAGGAATCACTGATGAATTCATCCAACACACCGGCCACCGCCAATATCGCTCGTGACTTGACCGCGGGTCTCGTCGTATTTCTGGTTGCCTTGCCGTTGTGCCTTGGCATCGCATTGGCGTCCAACGCACCGTTGTTTTCCGGTTTGGTTGCCGGGCTGGTTGGCGGCATTCTCGTCGGCGTCCTCAGCGGTTCGCAATCCAGTGTTAGCGGACCAGCCGCCGGCCTGACAGCGGTTGTCGCCGCGCAAATCATGACCCTCGGTTCGTTTCCAGCGTTCCTGCTGGCAGTCGTAGTGGCGGGTGTGATTCAAATCGGATTGGGTTTGGCAAAAGCCGGGTTTCTCTCTGCATTCTTTCCGTCCAGCGTGATTAAAGGCCTCCTTGCGGCCATCGGCGTCCTTCTCATTCTTAAACAGCTTCCGCCCCTCTTCGGCCATGACTCCAGTCCGCAAGGCAGCTTGGCTTTCAACGAACCTGGTCAACAGAACACCTTCACCCAGTTGTTCCGCATAATTGGCAATCTTCATTACGGTGCGGCTTTCATCGGCGTACTGTCCTTTATCTTCCTTTATGTGTGGGACCACACAAAATCACTGAAAAAGTTCCCTGTTCCGGCACCATTGCTAGTGGTGCTGCTGGGCGTCGCGCTGAGCCTTCTTTTCAAAAGGTTCGGCGAAGGGTGGTCCATTGGTAAGAGTCATTTGGTTGACGTGCCGGTGGCAGAGTCGGCGCGTGAGTTCCTGACGTTCTTGCAACTGCCTGACTTTTCGCAGTGGCGAAACCCGCAAATCTACGTGGCAGCCGTGACCATCGCTATCGTCGCGTCGCTGGAGACGTTGCTGAATCTCCAGGCCGTTGATCGCATTGATCCTTTGCAGCGGACATCGCCGCCGAGCCGAGAGCTTTGGGCACAGGGCATCGGCAACGTCGTGTCCGGGTTGGCCGGCGGCTTGCCGGTCACTTCCGTGATCGTGCGCAGCTCGGTTAACATCAACGCCGGTGGTCGCACCAAAGTCTCGGCTGTGTTTCATGGCATTCTGCTTCTTGTCTGCGTGATGTTTCTGGCCGAGCAACTCAACATGATTCCGTTGTCCTGCCTGGCGGCCATCCTTTTGGTCACCGGCATCAAACTGGCCAGCCCGAAGCTCGTCCGCCAATTGTGGTCCGAGGGCAAATACCAGTTTGCCCCGTTCGTCATCACGGTGGTGGCCATCGTGCTGACGGATCTCCTCAAAGGCGTGGTAATCGGCCTGGTTGTCAGCCTCAGTTTTATCTTGTGGAGCAACCTGCGTAGGCCAATTCGCACCATCGTGGAGAAGCACCTCGGTGGCGACGTGATAAAAATCGATCTGGCCAACCAGGTGAGCTTCCTGAATCGGGCGGCACTCGACCAGACACTGGATGAAGTGCCCGCCGGCGGTCATGTTCTGCTCGATGCCTCGCACACCGATTACATTGACCCGGATATCCTTGACCTCATTCGCGATTACAAAAACGATACCGCGCCCGCACGAGGAATCGAAGTCAGCTTGCTGGGCTTCCGGTCGAAGTATCAGCTTCACGATCGCATCCAATACGTGGATTATTCGACTCGTGAACTCCAAGCCGCTGTGACCCCCGCGCAGGTTCTCGACATCCTCAAGAGCGGGCATGAACGGTTTCAAACCGGCGAACAACTGACGCGCGATTATGGCCGTCAGGTGACGGCGACCGCCGGCGGCGAACATCCGCTGGCCGTGGTGCTTAGCTGTGTTGATTCGCGAACACCGACGGAATTGATCTTCGACTTGGGTGTCGGCGACATCTTCAGCGTGCGGATCGCTGGCAATGTCCTCAGCCGAAAAGTGCTGGGCAGCGTGGAATACGGATGCGCTATCGCGGGAGCCAAGCTCGTGTTGGTAATGGGCCACACCCGCTGCAGCGCGGTCGCCGCGGCTGTTCAACGCTTTGGCCAGCCGAAAGCTGGCGAGGTGAATTGCCCGCATTTCGACTTCATCGTCAACGACATTTACGAAGCGACCGATGCCGGCAGTCAGCGTGGCATGGAGCAATTTGGCCACACTGGCAACGACTCGTTCATCGACACTATCGCCCGTCGCAACGTGGCGCGGGCCGTCACGCAAATGCGCGAGCAAAGCCCGACCCTGGAAGCCCTCGTCCGTGATCAACGCATCGCCATCGTCGGTGCGATGTACGATGTCGTTTCCGGGAAGATCGAGTTCCTTCCGGAGCCCGGCACCACAGCGCGGCCGTAATCGGCGGTCACCGAGGTTGTCATTGCAAGTTCTCACGGCACACGTTTCCTTTTCTGTTCTTTGATTGCCGATCCGGGCGGCCGGACATGGCCGCGACAATCATGATCACATTCAACCAGCGGATATACACTCTCGCGACGATCCATGCTGGCGATGCCGGCTGCGCGCGCAGGCGCACACAGGAAAAGCAATGCGGACGGGAACACACAAGTTGAAGTGCTCAACTCGTGACCGAGCCCCCCGAGCGGGTCGGCAAGCACAATCCTTCCTTTGCGGGGATCGTGAGGATACTGCCCCGAGGGCAGGCCTAGGCATCAGGGTGTGTTGTCATTCAGTCGCCTCCCATTGTGTGGGAAGCTGGGGAGGTCGTTCTAAATCCCTCCCCTAACCCCTCCCTTCGAGGGAGGGGAATAAGAATGCACAACCCGATGAGAACTCAGCACCACCAGCCCGGTTCGCGAGCAAGTGATGATGACATCGAGCCAACGGTTGGCCCGACTACACCGAACCGACACCGAAGCGTCAGCCCGATTTGTCGCATGGCGAGAGCAGCGTCCAGTGAGTTCATCGTTCCGCGACATTTTCGCCGGATCGACACATCCCGTCGCATCGCCTTTCAACCCGTT
>JANLTA010000137.1:0-5426 GCA_031362705.1 Gemmataceae bacterium
TTCTTCAGCGCGAGAATCTCTTCAACAACGGGATCAGTCATGACTGCGTTCCTTGTTTTTCCGGTGGCGGAGGAACAACCCACGCGCTGACTATTGTACGGTGACCGTCGAAGACTTAAGCAGTTGCCGGCACCATCGACAGTAATTTGCTCCACTGTTTCGGTTTGCGAGCCTTCCAAGCGCCCTTGTGATAGGCGTAGCCCAGAATTAGCGGAACCGCCAATGTCGCTTCGCTGTAGACCATTTGCTCGTATGCCAGGTCGACTTTGCCCCAACTCGACGCTTCTTTGAGTGTGCTCCCGGAGAGCGCTCCATCGCGCACGTCGGCCACCGTGATCTGAATTGCATACTTGTGCATCTCGGCCTCGTGACCGAGGACGTCAGCGGCGACCACAATGTCCTGGGCGAAGTTCTTCGGCACGCCGCCGCCGATCATGAACAGCCCCGTGGTCGGGTTGGCGATCTTGAGCTTGGTCAATTCATAGAAGTCTTTGGCCGAGTCGATGGCGACTTTCGGACCGTCGCCGCGCGCGTGTTGATGAGCCACCAGTCCAAAACCGGCCGAGCAGTCGCTGAAGGCTGGGCAGAAGATCGGCACATCGTGTTTGAACGCTTCGTAGACAATGCTGTCCGGCGTCTTACAGCCATTGATTTCCAAGTACTCGCCCATCGCGCGGATGAACTCGCGGGAGGAAAACGCGCCGTCCCCCAGTTCGTCGGCGATCTCACGAGTGGTCTCATCGCAGGCGCGCAAGTCGTCTTCATCGATCAGTGTGTCGTAGATGCGGTCAATGTGCAACTCGCGCAGCTCGGCATCGAACATGCCGGAGCGCAGGCGCTCTTCGCCGACGTAGTGCTTGAAGCCCAAGCCTTCGAAGAAATCCTGATCGACGATGTTGGCGCCGGTGCTGACGATGGCGTCCACCATGCGACAGCGAATCGCTTCTGCAAAGATCTTTTTCAACCCGGCGCTGATGAGCGAGCCCGCCAAACAAAGGATGATGCCGCACTCGGTGTCGCGCAACATGCGATCGGTAATATCGGCCGCGCGGGCCAGATCGCGGGCCGTAAATGCCATATTGCGCATGGCATCGACCAGCGGCTCGACATTGTGCTTGGTGATGTCGATGTGCTCAATGGGCGTCTTCAGGTAATCGCTCTTAACCGTCATGGTGCTCACTCTCATGCTGCGTGAAAACTAAAGCCGTCGATATTTCTTTAGCGTGACTGCGGCACAGTTCAAGCCGCCGCTCTCAGAGAATAGTTCGCCATGGTTCGGGATATGCCGGATTCCAGCGGCGTGGGTGATTGCTTGTAACCTGTCGCGCGGAGCTTGCTCATCTCGGCTTGGGTGAAGTTCTGGTATTGTTTGGCGATGTCGGCGGGTGTCGGAATGTACTCGACGCGCGGCGGCAACCCCAGCGCGGCAAAGACTCCGCGGGCCAGATCGAGGAACGTCCGCGCGTTGCCGGTGCCGGAGTTGTACAGGCCATTGGCCGCGCGGTGTCGCCAGAGCCAGAGCAGGTGATCGACGCAGTCTTCGACGTAAACGAAATCGCGGAGTTGTCCGCCGTCAGCGTACTGGGCATCCGTGGAGCGGAACAGACGCATTTGTCCGGTTGTTTGAATCTGTCGATATGTCTGCCAGACGACGCTGGCCATGCGGCCCTTGTGATGTTCGCGCTGGCCGTAGACGTTGAAGAACTTTACGCCGACCCATTGCGCAGGGGTCGGTGCCCCGCCATGGGCCTGCCCCATCGCCCAGATATCGAAATCGTTTTTGCTTTTGCCGTAGAGATTCAACGGGCGGAGCTGCTCCGGTGACAGGTGATCGTCGAAGCCCAGCGAGCCGTCGCCATAAGTGGCGGCGCTCGAAGCGTAAATCATGGCCTTGTTGCGGCGGGCGCACCATTGCCAGATGCTTTGCGAGTACTGCACGTTGTTGCGGAAGAGGTACGACCAGTCGGTTTCCGTGGTGCTGCTGCACGCGCCGAGGTGGAAGATCGCTTCCGGTTCGACCGTTCCCAGTTCGAGTTCTTCGACAAACTCATCGTGGCCGAGGAATTGAAAACGCGGCAACCCGGCCAGGTTGGCACATTTGGCGGCGGTCAGTGAACGATCCACTAATAAGACATCTTGCCCGGCCGCGGCCAGGCGATGCGCGAGGTGCGAGCCGATGAACCCGGCCGCTCCGGTGACTGCGATCATAACGCCTCCATGCGTTGGCCGCTGAGTGAAACCCGAAAGCGGCCATATACTAACACGGCGACGCACAGTTGCAATTCCATAGTTGAGGATTGAGGTTTCATGCCGACCTACGAGTACGCCTGCGATGCCTGCGGGCACGATTTCGAGGAGATGCAGTCGTTTACCGACGCTGTTTTGACCAAGTGCCCCAAGTGCGGGAAGAAGAAGTTGCGGCGGTTGTTTGGCACGGGGGCGGCCGTTCTGTTCAAAGGTTCAGGCTTCTACGAGACGGACTACCGCAGCGAGTCATACAAAACCGGCGAAAAAGCGGAGAGCGATGCCGCGAAACCGCCGGAAAAGAAAGACGATACTGCCAAAACTGACACGCCAGCCAAGGCCGACGCGCTCGCCAAGACGGAGCCGGCCGCCAAACCTGCGAAGACAGGCAAGGCGAAGGGGGCGGACAAGGGCGACTAGGGAAAACGGGTCGATTAAGTGTGTTTTAGCGAAGTCCGTAAACTGGGTGGCCGATGATTCAGGCACGCTGTCCGATCTGTGACCGTGAGTTCGCCGGTGAAACGCTACGGGACTTGCCCAACCACCCGTTTTGCGGCGAACGTTGTCGGCGAATCGACATGGGTCGTTGGTTGGATCAGCGCTACGCCCTGCCGGCTGCCCCGGCCGGTGCGGATTCGGACGAGGAATACGACTCCGAACCGCTTTCCCCCTAATCGGTCGGCCCAGCGACCGTTTCTGATACACTCGCAAGGCGTGACGGATCATTCCCGTCACGCCTTGGTGTGTTTTCTGAGCCCGCAGCGCAAGCAAGGCGATGTTAATTTTGACATGAGGAGCCTTTTGCCTTGCTTGCGCTGCGGACTCAGAACACAATCCTATAATTCTGCTGTGCGTTACCTCATTGACGGTTACAACCTGGCCCACAAGATCACGCTGCCGGCCGGCAAGGTCGGTCCGGCCCGGCTTGATGCCGCGCGCTCCGAGTTACTTGCGCTCATTGCCGCCGGACATGGCGACGCTGTTAACACCGTAACCGTGGTGTTCGACACCAAACGCAGCCGCAACATCGAAGCCGAGCAGGTGATCCGCGGTATCGATGTGCGTTTCGCAATCGGCGAAGAAGCCGATGATATGATCGAGCGACTCGCTCATGCGCACACGTCACCAAAGCAGTTGACGGTAGTCTCTGACGATCACCGCGTCCAAGCCGCCGGCCGTCGTCGCGGAAGTAGGATACTCAGTTGCCAGGAGTATCTCGACGAATTGGACGGGATGAGCCGAGCCATGCTTCATCGTGAGCCTCAACCCGAAAAGCCCGCCACGACGAGCCCCTCCGACGCCGCCGAGTGGCTGGCCGCGTTTCAAGAACCAGTAAAACCGCTGACGAAGCGATTCAACAAGTGATACTGGATTGACTTAACGTTTCTGGGATTTAGACTGTTTCTCGCCCAGCGAAGTGAGTGGATTGGGTAGGGGTAGGTTTGAAAAGCAATAACCGCTCACACCGCTCTGAGTAACTCGCGGTTTTTCAGCTAAGCGACTGTGATGATCTTTGTACGGCGGCTGACTTCCTCACTTGGATTGCTCACACCAACTCCTCAATCGGTTTGACGTTTTCGCCGGCTATCGCGGTCGGCCGACCGAGGTTGTCGCGGATTTGTGTTGTGGGATCCAGGCTCATGCCTTTGTACAGCGTGGCGAATAGCTCACCGACCGATACAGGGCGGTCTTTCACGCTCATACCGTCGGCTTGGGTTTCACCGACGACCACGCCACCTTTGATGGCGCCGCCGCCGACCACAACCGACCAGGCACCGGGGAAGTGATCGCGGCCGGCGTTCTGATTGATGCGTGGCGTGCGGCCAAACTCGCCCATCCACACGACGACCGTGTCCTTCCACATGCCGCGCTGATTCAAATCTTCCACCAACGCGGCCATACCTTTGTCGAGTTGCGGCAGCCGTTGGTTCTTGAGCGTCGGGAAGATCTGCTGGTGATTGTCCCAGCCACCGAGATCAACTTCAGCACACACGCAGCCGGCCTCAATGAGTTTGCGGGCAAGCAGGCAGCCTTTGCCAAACTGGTTGTCGCCGTACTTCTGAATCATGGCCTTGTCGTCGACAGTGTCCAAGCTGAACAGGTTGCGTCGCTCGGAGAACACCAACTTGAACGCCTTCTCGTAAATGTCGTTGTGAGCCTTGGCCGCGTCGCCGCGCTGGAGGAACTCTTTGTCTTTCAAATCCAGATCGGTGAAGAGTTCCTTGCGACGTTGCATGTTTGCAGCGGTCAACCCGGCGGGTGTTTGAATGTTCTCTGGCGGGTTGCCGGGGTTCTGCACGGTGAACGGCGCGAAGGTCATACCGAGGAAGCCCGGGCCGATGCGGGCACCGGTGCCGCCCACCGAGATGAAGCCGGGAAGGTCCAGATCCTTCGGCGTGAGATGATGCGCCACCACCGAGCCGATGGCCGGGAACTGCACGATGGGACTGGGTACCCTGCCCGTGTTCATCAGGCGTGTGCCACGATCATGATCGCCTTCGCTGGTCTTCATGCCGCGGATGATCGAAAGGTGTTTGAACTGCTTGGCGACGAGCGGCAGATGTTCGCAAATCTGCACGCCGCTCGCAGCGGTGTCAATGGGCTTGAACTCGCCGCCGTTAGCATGATCGGGCTTCATGTCCCACAAGTCGATCGTGCTAGGGCCGCCGCCCATCCACAATATGATCAGGCTCTTGTGCGCCTTCTTCAGCGTCTTTTCCGCGGCTCGGAGGTTACCCACAAACGACGACCCCGACGCGGCCATCAACGACAGCCCGGCCATGTGCTTCAGGAAGTGCCGGCGGTTGGATGCATGGTCGGTAATCATCGAGATGCTCCTTCGGCAGCGTGGCCGCCGAGTGTGATCGGATAACTAGTATCAGTCTGAATCGCCGGGGAGACAGAGTCAAGGGACAAACGACGTGATGCTCATATTCTCATGAGTCGTTGATGGGAATCATGGTCGAGCAAACTGCGCGATGACCGCCTTTGCTGTCATTAAGCCATCGACGGCGGCGCTGACGATGCCCCCGGCGTAGCCAGCGCCCTCGCCTACCGGATACAAGCCGGGCATACCCGGCGACTGGCGGGATTCCGCATCACGGATGATGCGTACCGGCGAACTGCCGCGCGCTTCGGGACCAACCAAAACGGCCTCGTGCAGGAAGCGGCCACGCCACCGC
>JANLTA010000154.1:0-6961 GCA_031362705.1 Gemmataceae bacterium
AACGTCACGAAACGCAGATAGCAAACAGAAACAAACTCGACCCGCTCGTTCGCCTCGCGAAGCCAGCTCACGACCGGGTAATCCATTTCTGATACCGCTTCAACTCGTCAGTGGAGCTTACTTTCCGTTCCTGGGATGCATCGTCCTTGTTTTGGCGGCGTTTGGATTGCTGCTCCTCAGTCAGTGGCAAGGTCGCTTCACGATCATTCTGGGTTCATTTCTGATTCTCACGGCTTTGCACATTGTGATCGGTTTGTTCGCCCTGTTTCAACGAGTGAATACAGAGGATGCGTTCGAAATCGAGTTGCCCAGCAAGTGGCAGAAAGGATTGGAAAAATTAGTCGAGCGGGTCGCAACGGAGCGAGGACTGGATTCGCCGGACATCATCCGATTGCACGCGCAATCAATGGCCCACATCTATGAGGATCAGGATCGGAATACTGTCCTGGTCATTGGCGGAACATTGATTGCGATGTTGCCGCAACAAGCGCTCGCGGGAATCATCGCCCACGAGCTAACGCATTGCACCGCTGGCGATGTGAAACGGTCTCGAATGTCCGTTCACTGGCGCCGAGTCATGGTCAACCTGGAGATCAGGTTCCTCGTCCATAGCTGGGCGATGTGGAATCCGTTCGTTTGGTTGATTCGGCTCTACCACCACGTATACTTCCGGCTCTTTTTCGCCAGCATGCGTCGCGCCGAATTCCTGGCCGATTCGTACTACGCCGATCAAGTCGGCGAAGAGGCGACGGCGACAACGTTGGTGCTCATAAACGTCTTGGACAACATGCCTTGGGCAAACCTGCAGAACATGGCCGAGAGTATGTCGATGGCCAATTACCGCGTCGATCATTTTTTTGAGGAGCAAGTCAGGCGATTGCAGTCGGCAAGCACAACCGACTGGGAAAACGCATTGCGAAAAGCGCTGCAGGAGGAACCGGAATGGTACTTGACCCATCCGGTCCTCAAGGAGCGACTCAAGCCGCTCGGCGTGAAAGCGAAAAGCGTTTTGCCTTTAGCGATGAACATGACAGGCGAGCCGTCCACCGCGCTTTTCGCCAACTGGTCGGCCGTCGAGCAGCATCTGAGCAAACGGCTGCTTTCAATCGCACGAGTCCTGTACGGCGAACGCCGACAAGCTTTCGAAGACATCGCGGCCATCATGAGGACAGTTTAGGTAACTGGCCGCAACGAAAGTGGAAGGAGACCGATGGCCATCCTGACCCGATGTGACAATTGCGACAACCGAATGAACCTCGACGACAAGTATGCAGGGCGGTTGATCCGCTGTCTGCGCTGCAAGGAGAAAGTGCGAGTTCCGGACCGTCCTCAACACGTTGAAGTCGTTGATAGTCGCCCGCCGCCACGTCGCCGAAGGAAACGGAAGCAAGCATCGAATTCCAATGCGCTGTGGATCGGTGTTGGGGCCGGCGCTGCGATGATTATGATCGTTGTGGTGGTTGTTGCAATTGCCGTGAAAAAATCATCGAACAAGCTCGACAATTTCGCCGCCGGGACGAACGAGGCTGTTAATCCAGCGACATTCCCCGAGCTCAGCTCTGCTAGCGTTTTGCAACCGAGTGTTATGTTTCAAAGTGCCGTCTTTAGCCCCGGCGCAATTCCAATGAAGGTTTGGTATTACCGCCCTGCGCAGGCGACTGGCAAGTTGCCGCTGGTGCTCGTTCCGCCGGCCGGCAGCACACTGGTGTCCGGCATGGATCTCGGCGACGGTGACCGAGCCGAACATATTCCGTATGTGAAGGCCGGTTTTTCAGTCGGAGCGTTTGAGATCGATGGCGCCGTTCCGAAGACGCCGATCGTTTCCGACAAGGCGATCCTTCAAGGCGCGCGATCATTCCGCGATGCTAATGCGGGCCTGAAAAATGCCAAGGCGGCGCTCGATTTTCTTTTGGCCAAAGCAAATGACATCGACGAGAAACGCATCTTCATCGCGGGCCACAGCTCCGCAGCCACGCTCGCGCTGCTGATGGCCGAGCACGAACCACGCATCAAGGGTTGTGCGGCCTATAGCGCCGTTACGGATGTAGATAAATGGCTCGGCAAGCGCATTACGCCGCTCAATCGTGCCATTCCAGGTTACCGCGACTTTATTCGTTTCAGTTCGCCGAAAACCCATGTGGACAACCTGAAGTGCCCGGTGTTCCTCTTTCACGCGAGTGACGACACCAATGTACCGGTAACACAAACGACGGCGTTCGCGGAATTGCTCAAGAAAACAAATCCGGATGTCACGGTGGACACGTCCGCAACCGGCGACCATTATGATTCGATGATCAACGCCGGCATCCCGCGAGCCATCGCCTGGATGCAGAAGAGGTGAGCGGCTGAAAGTCTGAGTTGACGCCGGCGCGTGATGGAGTCTAAAGGCAGCCAGATGATTTCTCCGACAGGTGCACGAAGCGTTCGGCGGCAGAGGAGGAGCAAGACAATGGCCACCCTCGAGAAAGCGCTCGGGGGGAAAAAGGGGAAAAAGGGGTCGGGAGTCTTTAAAAAGGTGTGATACGCTACTCGTAACGGTCAATCAGAAAATCCCGACCATTTTTTCACCCCTTTTTCAAATCCGCGGCGGCTAAATGTTGCATGACATTGATGATGACGCCGTTGGGGTCTTCAACACCAAATCGGCGTACGCTCCAGGGTTCATTCGTTAGCGGGTATACGATTCGGAAGCCATTCGCCACTGCCGTGGCGTGGACACTATCCACATCCGCCACCTCCACCGTGATTGTCGGATTGTGAACTGTTTCATCACTGGCGGCCACGATACTGATCTGGGCCGTTGGATTGGTCGGCGAGACATAGGTCGCGATCCATCCCATGTCCATTTCCTGCCGAAGGCCAAGGACTTTGACATAAAAGTCACGGCTCAGATCGGGTTTCCGCGAAGGAACATTGGGGACGATTCGCCGAACAGACATGTGAACCTCCAATTTCGTTCGGGCCAGTGCCGTTGTCGATCAAATGAACGATCGTTGAACATTGATGGCGGCGTGCAACCGCGCCAAATACTCCGTCCGCGCAATCTCGACGGCACCAAGGCTCTCCGTGTGCATCGATAGCATCTGAATGTCCAACAGTTGAAAATCACGTTCGCGCAATCGGCTCACCAGCGCCACCACTGCCACCTTCGATGCATCGGACACGCGATGAAACATCGACTCGGCCGCAAACAATCCGCCCATGACCACGCCGTAGGTGCCGCCGACAAGCTGAGTGCCCTGCCAGACTTCAACACTGTGTCCATAGCCCAAGCGGTGCAGTTCCTGATAACCTGCCAAAATATCGCTGGTGATCCAACTGCCTTCGTCGCCACGGTCGGCACAGCCACGCATCACACCGGCGAAGTCACGGTTGAAACTCACTGTGAATTTGCTTTGGCGCAGCGTGCGGGCCAGCCGCCGACTGATATGCAATCCATCCAATTCAATGATGGCGCGCGGATCGGGCGACCACCAGAACATCGGCAGTCGCTCATCGTTGTATGGCTCGAATCGTGTCGGAAAGCAGCCAGAAGCATAAGCCGCAAGCAGTGTGTCAGGCTGCAAATCGGCACCGACGCCGACCAATCCAGTCTCGTCGGCAGTTTCAGGATCGAAGACCCAGGGCATCGATCGGACCTGCCGAAGTAGTGAAAACTGTTGTGACTATGCAATATTGTTGCGATGATCGACATGGCGGCTATCGATCCTTGGCCATTGTATGCAAAAACCCCGGAAAAACAGGTCCGAAATCGTCCTGAAATAAGCGACTTTGATGGAGAAAACCGACCCTCGAATCAATAGAAAAAGGGGATAGGAATCGCCCTTTCCGCGTCCGAGGATTTCACGTTGGCTGAGTCCGCACCCCCAAGCGTTCCACCGCCGCCCAGCTCGGGCGCGGACGGCGATACCCCGTCACCGTACGCTCCGCTCGACATCGCCGAAGAGTTGAAAAACAGCTACCTGACATACGCCATGAGCGTCATCGTCAGCCGGGCACTGCCGGACGTGCGCGATGGCTTGAAGCCGTCGCAGCGGCGCATTCTTGTCGCCATGTCGGACCTGGGTCTTGGCCCGAACGCCAGCACCAGCAAGTGCGCGGGCATCGTTGGCGAGACGATGAAGCGCTATCACCCGCACGGCGACCTGGCGATTTACGATACGCTCGTGCGCATGGCTCAGGAATGGGCGATGCGGACTCGCCTCATTCATCCGCAGGGGAACTTCGGCTCCATTGCCGGGCTTCCAGCTGCGGCCATGCGTTACACCGAAGCTCGACTTGCGGGTACCGCCGCTGAACTGCTCGCCGACCTTGATCGCGACACAGTCGATTTCATCGACAACTACGACGGCAAGTACCGCGAGCCGCTGGTATTGCCCGGCAAGTTTCCCAACCTGCTCGTCAACGGTGCCGGCGGCATCGCCGTCGGCATGGCTACGGAAATCCCACCGCACAATTTGCGCGAAGTTTGCAACACCCTTGTCGCGTTGATCGACAAGCCCGAGCTGAACTTCGGCGAAATCTTCAACCTGCTGCCCGGTCCCGACTACCCGACCGGCGGCATCATCATGGGCCGGCAGGGCATCATCGATGGCTACCGGACCGGTCGCGGCAAAGTCATCCTTCGCGCCCGCACCGACATTGTCGAAGAACGCAACCGCAGTCAGATCATCATTCGTGAAGTGCCGTACCAGGTCACGCGCAACAAGTTGATGGAATCCATCGGCGAGTTGGTCAAGGACGAACGGGTCAAGGGGATCAGCGCCGTTCGGGATGAGTCCAGCGCCCGTACTGGCGAACCCGTGCGCATCGTCATCGACCTCAAGCGCGATGCTGATGCCCATTTGGTGCTGAACCAGTTGTACCAATTCTCGCCGCTGCAAAAGACGGCAAGCATCATTCTGCTGGCACTGGTCGATGGTCGGCCGCGCATCCTGACCATCAAAGAGATCATGTCGGAATACCTGCGCCACCGTGCCCAGGTCATTCGCCGCCGCACCGAGTTCCTGTTGCGCGAAGCCAAACGCCGCGCTCATATTCTCGAAGGCCAGTTGATCGCCATTTCGTCGCTGGACGAAGTGATCGCTATTTGTCGCAGTTCTCCGAGCCGCAGCGAAGCCAAAATACGCCTGATGGGCCTGGGCGTGGCCGCCGCCGTTCTGGAACGAGCCATCGGTGCTGAGGCATTCACCGCACTGCAGGAAGAACTCGGCGCGATGACCGAGTATCGCATGACCGAAGTGCAGGCCGAGGCAGTCGTCAACCTGCGGTTGGGTCAACTCGCTGCTTTGGAGCGTGACGAGATCTTCCGCGAATACTCCGGCCTGCGTGGCGAGATTCGCGGCTGGCAGGAACTGCTCTCTACGGAGGCCAACATTCTTGCCGTGGTCCGCAACGACCTTGTTGAGATGCGCGACAAATATGGCGACGACCGCCGCACTGAGATCAGCGACGCCGGCGCCGACGTCAACATGGAGGACCTGATCGAAGAGGAGACTCAGGCCGTCACCATCAGCCATCAGGGCTATATCAAGCGGTTGCCGCTCAATACCTATCGAACGCAACACCGTGGCGGCAAAGGCGTCAGCGGCGGCAACACCCGTGAGGACGACTTCGTCGAGCACTTCTTCGTCGCTTCCACTCACGCTTATTTGCTTTGCTTTACCAACACGGGCCGGGTCTACTGGCTCAAGGTCTACGATATCCCGGCCATGAGCCGCACCAGCGCCGGCCGCTCCATCGCCAATGTCTTGTCGCTCAAAGACGGCGAGAAGGTCTCGAGTGTGATCCCGGTGCGCGAATTCGGCGGCGACGCCTGCCTGCTCATGGCCACCAAGAATGGCCTTGTGAAAAAGACCGAACTCGACGCTTATTCCCGGCCCAAACAGGGCGGTATCATCGGCATCCAACTTGAAGAAGGCGACGCGTTGATGTCGGTGGTTTTGACCAAGCCCGGCGATGAAGTCGTTTTGAGCACCAAGGACGGCATGGCCATTCGCTTCGTCGAGTCCGATGCCCGCGCCATGGGTCGCAACACCAAGGGCGTGAGGGGTATCCGAGTTGCCGACACGGATGAAGTTGTCGGCATGGTTGTCGCTGACCCGGATGGCTTCCTGCTCACCGTCTGCGAAAATGGTTACGGCAAACGCACACCGTTCGGTGCTAACTCCGCCGATGAGTTGCCCGCCGGCGAAGTGAGCGACGACGCTCCGACCGAAGAACCCGTGGCTGACGCCAGCGACGAGGAAGAGACACGCTCGGCCATGCGTTATCGCCTGCAGCGCCGTGGCGGTAAAGGCGTCATCGACATTCGCACCAGCGATCGCAACGGCCCGGTGGTTGGCACCGTGGCCGTGCGTGAAGGCGATCACATCATGCTCATTACCGAGCAGGGTATGGTGAATCGCACCACCTGCGATGAGATCCGCCTGGTTGGCCGCAACACCCAGGGCGTCCGCGTCATGAACATGAACGACGAGGACAAACTGGTGGCCGCAGCCAAGATCGCCAAAGACGATGTTGAAGATACTCCGCCGGAAACGGAGACAGTTGCTTAATTTCACGATGTGGCAGCGCGGCGCACGGGCAAAGTTGCTGGCCGGAATACGAGCAACCGATTCCGATGCCTGTTTGATGCGGGCATGTCTCATCGTGATGCTCCTTCCTGCTGCTAATTGATTTTGTCTTCTCTGTGTTTTCCTTTGTGCCCTCTGTGTCTTTGTGGTGGGTCTTAAGAATTAACCACAGAGACACAGAGGGCACAAAGGAAGCACAAAGAAAACCGCTATCCCGACTCCCGATACTAACTCCCTCGCCCCCGATATCCGCCCGCGCGCACTCCCACGCGCTGGAAAGGGGATGCCGCGGGCACTTGGGGTAATGTGGAAAACCCACAGCTGATATTGAACGGCAGACACACGATGTCGCCGACTTTGACCAGGGCTACCGCGTCGCCGATTTC
>JANLTA010000177.1:0-1962 GCA_031362705.1 Gemmataceae bacterium
GATTGTATCGAGACGCGCTGATCAACGCGCATCCTCCCTTGACCAAACCCGCCTATTGCGCCATTCGTAAAAAGAACAACCGCTCAGGCATCTCCGGCCTCATGCGGGTGGATAAGTGGCAAGTGCATAACGGGCGACGGGCGCGCCGCCTATACTGGGAAGCGCAATGGCCGATTGGAAACGGGAAAGCTCGACACAAGAAGTTTTCGATCACCAAGTATGGAGAAGAGGGAGCCAAGCGCAAGGCGCTCGCGGCGAGACGTGCCGCGCTCAAAGCCCTCGCCCCCCAAACCTTCCCCTCATTGAAGGCCTCTCTCTAGACTTCTGGGCAATATCTCTGTCGCGAGGTGTACTGCCACAAGCTTTTCATGAGAGTTGGTCGATGATCGCTTGCACCGTGAGCGGTGCGTTGCCCTCGGATCGATTGTTGACTAACACATAGGCCTGCCGTTTCTCCTTGATCGCCTGGTTCACTAGAGTGACGGTCTCCCGTCGCATCCCCGGCAACTCGCCCACAATCTTGTTGTAGGGCTCCGCCCGCTTCTTCGCCGCTTCATAGGTCATCTTGAGCGGCGTGAGGAGTCGCAATACCGTAAACGGTGCCGTGAAGCTGCCCATCCATTGGTGCGAAGGCCCATTTTTTCCCACCAATCCCGGCGCGCTCACCGAGGAGGATCAAATGAACTACCAAGTGCGCTACATGCTGCTCGGACTTAGCTACGGCGTGGATGGCTTCGAGGCCGGCATCGTGCCGCATGACGCCGGGAATTACTATGGTGCCGAGCACTATGGCGCGGGCGTGTTCCATCGCATCCCGCACGAAAACCCCAAGCCCGCCGTCGCCGCCATCGCCACGATGACCTCCATGCTCTGCGGCGTCGAACCCATCGGTGGCGTGGACACCGGCAATCTCACCACCTTCTGCATGGCCTTCGAGCGCGCCAAGGATAAGTCGAAGCTATATTCACTCTGGCGTGTCGTCGGTAAATCGGAAGCCAGTGTCAAAGTCACCGGCACCGCCGCGACGCTTACCGACTCGATGGGCAATGCCACCAAGCTAGTCGCCAAGAATGGCCGTATCACCATTCCTATCAGTCCCACACCCGTGTGGCTCACCGGCATCGAAAGCATCAACGGCTTCGACTTAAGCGCCCCCGTCTATGAGGAAAAGCCCGCCGCCATCACGCGTCCTCTCGCCGACATGACCGCTGCGAAGTGGACCTATGACGGCGGCGAAGACAAAGCCTACGCCGAGCATCATTTCTCCGTCCGCCGCATCGCGGACCCGAAGCTAATGGCCGAGTTCGGCCTGGGTGAAGATATGCACAAGGAAGCTGTCGCGATTACGCTGCCCGTCGAACCCGGTGATCGTCCGATGGCCACCCGCTACGGCTCATTGAAGCTGAACAAGCCCGTCGCGATTCCCGGCAAAGCCTCCGCGCTCGGCATCCACATCAAAGGCAACTCCTCGTGGGGGCGCATCGTGTATCAACTGCGCGATGCCAAAGGCGAGACGTGGATCTCTCACGGCACCAACGACGATTGGAACTGCGACGACACGCACGGCTGGTCCTATGTGAACTTCGAAGGCTGGCGCTACGTGCGATTCCCGCTGCCCGGCACGCAACCCTTCGACAGCACCCGCGAACTCGAGACCACATGGTGGGGCTCACGCGGCGGCGACGGCATTGTGGATCTTCCGCTGGCCGTCGAAAAGATCATTGTCGAAGCGCGCAACGAAATCCCGTGGCTCGGCGAGATGAAGCAAGTCCCCGAGCGCAGCTTCAAGCTCTCGCAACTCATCGCCGAATACGGCGACGAAGCCCACACCACACCCGCCATCGTCGCGAGCAGCAGACTGCGCATGACCCCGCCCGCCTGGACCGGGCCCACGGAAAACCTCATCGCCAAACTAATCGCCGAAGGCACCGGCACCGCCCCCGAAATCAACGTCACCGGCAA
>JANLTA010000194.1:0-13276 GCA_031362705.1 Gemmataceae bacterium
TGGTGTCTGTTGAAAGGCGATGCCGCGGGACAACACGATCCGGCGTATCTGTCGCTTAAACGACCTCACCACCCACCCCCTCGCCATCAGCGACAAATGAGCCGACCTCGGCTCACTAACAAAGCGCCACACGCGCCCACCTCGAGTGTGGCAACCCGGTCGGCCGCTGCGGTCGTAGCGAGCGTGACCACTTTACCCCAAGTGCCTGCGGCATCCCCTTTCCAGCGCGTGGGAGTGCGCGCGCGGGCGGATATCGGGGGCGAGGGAGTTTGCATGCGAGGATCGAGGAGCAAGGATTGAGGATCGGGTTCCAGAGCTGGTGGTTTGCCGCCAGCGATGTGTTCTTTGACAACTGAAAAGATGTTTCGCGGCAGCGAGCGTGTTCCGCAAAGCAGTATCGTCATGCCGCATGAAAGCGAATTGGACGAAGCCATAACGCTTAACCGGCAAAGCGTTTTCGGGAAAGTCAGCGGCTTTGCACGATTGCCTCTACTCATTACGGTGTAAACTCTTACATTAAACCAGGAACCGGCCTTGTCGGGCCGTCCTTTGGAAGGTCTAGCGATGCAACACCCATGAGGAGAGCGGCTTGCCAGAAAAGATGCGGGTCTACGTCCTGGCCAAGGAGCTTAAGGTCGAGAGCAAACTCTTGCTGGAAATATGCAAGGAGCTAGGGTACGAGCACGTCAAAAACCAGCTTTCCAATCTGGAAACTGATCAAGCCGACGCCGTAGTTGCAAGAATCAAGAAGGGTACAGCCAAGCCGGCGGCTCACGCGCCGGCGGGACCGGCCGTTTTGCCGCAAGGTTCGGTCTCCACCAAAGTTCAAACCCTGTCAGGGCGACGGCCGGCAGCCGGCAAGACTGGCGACGTCGCGCCGATTGCCGAGAAGCCGTCACCGGTCGCCGACGAAGTGCCTGCCGAAACGGCTGCCACCAAACCGGCAACTTCACCAGCGGAACCTCAGCCGATTGTTGCCGACGCCCCAACAGCCGCTACGACTCCCGCAAAACACGAAGAACCCACGCCGGCTCAACCTCAGCCAGCAGTAGTTGCTGCTGACGCGCCCGCCGCGCCGGCTGCTCCTGCTGCCAAGCCGACTACGCTGCCACCGCGACCATCGACATTTCCGCCGCGCCCGACGACGATGGGACAAGAAACGCGTCCGATGCGCAACATTCGCGGCACGCCCCGAACCGAGGGTGGCGGACCAGCCGGCACCCCTGGTGGAGCGCAACCCGGAGCAACCGGCCCGACTCCGCCGCGCGGACCGCGGCTGCCCGGCAGCATTCGCATGCGGCACCCTTCGGGTCAGCCGAGCTTTGCACCGCGACCAAATCAGTCGTCTCTCCGTGATACCAAGCCAGGTGCCGCTCCGCCGCCACCGAAAGACACCGGCGTTCGCAAGATTACCGGCCTCAGCGCCGATCAGATGAAGCAGGGCCGCAATCTCACCGTTGAATCGGTGATGAAAGGCCCGCAGGCCCAAAGTTTCGCACCCGGCACCGCGCCCGCGCCCGATGTCGCCGACGACGACGGCAAGGACAAGCGACCCGGCGCGGTGCCAGGCCGTGATCAACGTCGTGCCCTACGCACCGATCGCGCCAAGAAAGATGTCGCAAAAGACACCGCGAAGGGCGTGCAAGTCCAAGGTGGCCGCGTAACGCTGCTCGACGATGATCGTCCGCTGCGAATCCGTGATCGACTCAAGAAGCGACCGCATTCGCGGCAGCCCGGCACTCAACCGCGCAAAGGCAACGTGCAAGTCACGGTGCCGATTACCGTGCGCGTGCTGTCCGAAGCTGTCGGCCTGACTGTTCCCAAGCTGCTGAAGAAGTTGATGGAACCGCCGTACGAATTCAAATTCGGCACGGTCACAATCAATTCAGTGTTGGACGAAGATGTCGCTCAACTCGTGGCGGCAGACCTTGGATGTGAGTTGGAGATTCGCCGGCAACAGGACGCCGAAGAGGAATTGCACGCCAAGCATAAGGAAGTGGACGACCCGGCCCATCTGGTGCCGCGAGCGCCGGTCGTGGCCATCATGGGTCACGTGGATCACGGCAAGACCAGCTTGCTCGACAAGATTCGCAGCTCCAACGTGGCGGCAGGCGAAGTCGGCGGCATCACCCAGGTCATTCGCGCTTGGCAGGTGGTTCACGACGGTAAGCCGATCACGTTTCTCGATACGCCCGGCCACGAAGCATTTACAAAAATGCGCGCTCGCGGCGCTCAAGTTACGGACATCGCGGTCATCGTGTGTGCTGCTGACGACGGTGTCATGCCACAGACTGAGGAAGCAATCAACCACGCCAAAGCGGCCGGCGTATCCATCGTCATCGCCATCAACAAGGTTGATCTGCCCAACGCCAACTTGAATAAGACCCGGCAACAACTTTATTCGCTCAGCATTCTGCCCGACAACATGGGCGGCGATGTACCTTTTGTTGAAACCAGCGCCGCCAAGGGCACCGGCATCGACGAATTGCTCGAGGCCATTCTCGTTGTCGCCGAGTTGAAGGAACTGACGGCGAATCCCAGTAAACCTGGTCGCGGCACCTGCCTCGAAGCACACCTTTCCGGCATTGAAGGCGTGCAGACCACGCTGCTGGTTCAAGACGGCACACTGCGCAAGGGCGACATTGTCTTGTGCGGTCCGGCTCAGGGCCGCGTACGGGCGATGTACAATGACCTCGGCGCGGTGATCGAATCCGCAGGCCCTGGTGTGCCTGTCCGCATAACTGGTCTGGATGTTGTGCCACACGCCGACGATCCGTTTGCGGTAGTGGACGACATTACGGTGGCGCGCGAAATTGCTGAGAAGCGACACAACAAGCGCCAGGAAGACGCGCTCAATCGTTTCGTGCCGAAGGTGCTGCCGACACTCGGCGAAATCAAGGTCTCGGAACTCAAGGTGATTCTGAAAGCCGACTTCCGCGGCTCGGTCGAGGCGATCCGCAAAGAGTTGGAGAAGCTTACCCACGAAGAAGTGCGCGTTCGCGTTTTGCATGCGGGCATCGGCGGCATCACCGCCTCCGATGTGCAGTTGGCCATGACCAGCCCGACCGACACGATGATCGTTGGCTTCAACGCGGTGCCGGACGATGAGGCTCGCGCGCTGGCCGAACAGTTGGGTGTGCCAATCCGCGAATACAGCATCATCTACAACCTGACGGACGATATCCGTGCCGCGCTCGAAGGCCGGCTCAAGCCGCGCGAAGAGATCGTGTATCTTGGCCGGGCCATCGTCCGCGAGGTGTTCAAGATCAGCAAAGTGGGCACGGTGGCCGGCTGCCACGTCACCAACGGCGTGATCGAGCGTTCCGCCAAGATTCGCCTCATCCGCGGCGGCGTGGTCATCTATCCGCCCGCCGATCGGACCGCCGGGCTTGAATCTCTCAAGCATCATAAAGACGACGTGCGTGACATCAAACAGGGTTACGATTGCGGCATCAAAGTCGCCAATTATGACGACATCAAAGTGGATGACGTGATTGAAGCGTACCGCATCGATGAGATCAAGCGAACATTGTAGAGCGGCAATACGTCATTAACATTTGCATGCATGGTTCGCTAGCGCCCGGCTGGTGCCTCGATTTTCACAGCGGGCAGGTCACGCTCCAGCGACTTCTCGGCAGGCTCAGTACCTGGCGGGTAACGGTCGGCGCTTTGGCTTGGAATGACTGATGACGGGTAACATTGTCCTTCACCCCACCGGCCAAGTGGGCCGATAAATCGCGTTCGTTCTTCCGACATCCAGACGCCGTGCGTTTCCAGAATCGTGCCCGTCTGGCGTTCCAAATTGGCTAGCTCAATGTTGTATTGGGCCAGTGCCTGAGCTTCGGCGCTGACGGCATCGCCCCACGCGGTAATGGCTTGCAGCACATTCAGAAAGATGGTTCGACCTGCCCGAAACTCGGCCACCTGTTGCTCTAGATTCAAACGGGCTGCGCTTCGGGTTTCGCGATACGCCTTGAATTGTTCGTGGTATTGCGCAAGGCTTCGTACATTGCCGGCCAGAATGTGCGTGGCACCGTGCAATCCCTGTGCGAGATAGGCGCGGTCCTTAGCCAACAACAATTCTGAGCGCCGAAGTCCGGCACGTGAAGCCCGTAAGCCAAGCGGCACGGCAAAGTTGACGCCGACGGTCCAATCGGTGAATTGACCTGACCCCGCGGCAATGCGTTCACGTGATGGCGTCTCACCTTCCA
The DNA here is from genome assembly GCA_031362705.1 of Gemmataceae bacterium. Lineage (GTDB taxonomy): Bacteria > Planctomycetota > Planctomycetia > Gemmatales > Gemmataceae > JAIBBI01. The sequence goes on from JANLTA010000194.1 coordinate 4,212, forward strand.
AACCGTTCCAGCGATATAGGAGCGTCGTATCAACTTTGGGCTGAGCCTGATTGCGGGCGAGGATCACTGATTGCTGGTCCGCTTCGATGATGAGTTTCAACTCAATCAAGTCCGGGCGGCGTTCCTCGGCAAGTCGCAGTATTTGATCCCATTGCGGATCGAGCCGCTCGGGCGTCGGCGGCGTCACGGGCACGAACCGTCCAGGCTCGGTGGGCGGTAACCCCATGATGTTCCGCAAGGCCGCTTCGCGTTGCAACAGGTTGGCTTCCGAAGCAATGAGCGTGGCCTTGAAGTTGGCCAGCGCGACTTTGGCCTGGGCTAACTCAGCAGCGTTGCCAAAGCCTTGGCGCTGTCGGGCATCGGCCCGAGACAATGCCGCTGCACCCTGCTCGACCTGCTGCCGGCGTACCCAAACATCAGTGCGTGCGAACACAATCGACCAGTAAGCGTCCACTGTTCCTCGCACCAGTTCCTGCAAACCATCCTTCAATTGAAAATACGAGCGTTCCGTATTGATGCGGGCAATGACGATTGGTGCGAGATTGGCCGCGATACCGCTGCCCTGTGCGAGCGGCTGCGTGTAACTGAGCGTAATACCAGTCCGCTCCTGCGGATTCAGCGGTGCCGGCCCCGGATTGGTCCTCGCGATATTCTCGGTGGCATCCAAGCTTAGAGTGCCGCCGGTGATGTTCTTTTTGGTGATGCCCAGGCCAAGATCGTAGTTGTCGATGCGACTCCCAACGATGGCAGCACCGGCCGGAAATAGCGGATCAAAACCAGCGATGGGTTGCTCCGACCGGCTAAAAACATTGCGTGCATTGATGATCGGATCGAAGCCGGCCCGCGCATCGTCAATGGTAGTATTCGAAATTGCGGGATCGTAAACGGTTTGGCCATTTGGCGTGACGGTCGTCCCCGCCAACACACGAATGACCTTGGAGTTGGCCAGCGAGCAACGAATCGCATCGTCAAGCGTGAGATTGGTGGGATTCACGGTTTCGTAGCGACGAGACACCGTCTCAGGCGGTGGAACATCGGGAATGGCCGCGTGGCACAATTGCGAAGGTGCACGAACATCCAAGCAACGTTGTTCGGGTACGACCATGGCCCAATGCCGATTCGTGGGCACACAACCCAGCGCGAACGCCGGCACACCCATTGCGATCAGCTGTCGGCACCATCGCCGCCACATTTGCATCTTCCCCCGACCGAGGGACATAGCAACTATCGCAACTTGAGCCAATTCCAGTTTTTGGAACTTGCGAGCTGAGGTTCACCCCTCCTGATGGAGAACCTGCATGGCTTGGGCAAGGTCCGGGGTGTCTTTGACGATTTCACCATCGCGTAGAACGATGATGCGCTCAGCCGCCCGGGCCACATCCTGATCGTGCGTAACCAGGATGACCGTGATGCCGACCTCTTGGTTCAAAGTTCGAAAGAGTTGGATCACCTCTTTGCTAGTGCGTGTATCCAGGTTGCCGGTCGGCTCATCGCACATCAAGATAGCCGGATTGTTCACCAAGGCGCGAGCAATTGCGACACGCTGTTGCTGCCCGCCGGACAGTTGCCCCGGATGATGATCCATGCGATCGCCTAGTCCGACTTTGTGCAACAACTCCTTGGCTCGTTGATGACGCTGCCTGGCGCTGACACCCTTGGCATACAGCATGGGCAGTTCAACGTTTTCCAATGCCGACGTGCGAGCCAGCAAATTGAAATTCTGAAACACGAAGCCGATGCGTTGGTTGCGTACACCGGCCCGCTCGTTGTTGGATAGGGTGGCGATTTCCTGCCCTGCCAACAGGTAGCTGCCGCTGGTCGGCCGATCAAGGCAGCCGAGCGTGTTCATCAACGTTGATTTGCCGGAGCCGGATGGCCCGATCAATGCCACGAATTCGCCCTTGCGAATGGTCAGCGAGACACCCCGCAGCGCCTCCACTTTGACCTCGCCGAGATCGTAGACCTTCCAAACATCGGTAATCTGAATGCCGTCCAGTATTCGCCTCCACTTTGCGTTACAGTACTTCTTACGGTGGCGGCAACAGCGCCCATGTGTTTGCCGTGCTAGCCATCAAGCGAAAGTCATCGACAAATGGCGGCAAAGGGCCATAATGAAGGTTGCGGATTTCCGTTACCCCCGATCCCCGGTGGGGTTTAGGTACGGAAAGGAGATCACACTGTGCGCGTCCTCGTCGTTGAAGATAACAAGCAGTTGGCTCGGGCCTTGAGCCAAGGCTTGCAAGAAGAGGGTTTCGCCGTTGATACGGCCCACGACGGCGAGGAAGCCGACACCAAAGTGAAGGCAACCGACTACGATGTGATCGTGCTAGACGTGATGTTGCCCAAGGTCGACGGCATGACGCTGCTTGCCAATTGGCGAGCAAACGGCCGCAAATCATGCGTGTTGATGCTCACTGCCAAAGATGCGCTACAAGATAAAGTTGCCGGCCTGAATCTCGGTGCCGACGACTACATGACCAAGCCGTTCGAGTTGGACGAACTACTGGCCAGAGTGCGTTCGATGGTCCGCCGCAAACACGCGGTGCAGGATCCGGTGGTACGGGCATTCGACTTGGAGATCGATACAGCCGCGCGGACGGTGCGTCGGCAGGGCCGGCCACTCTATCTGACCCCGCGTGAATATGGTCTGCTGGAGTTCCTGGCTTTTCATCGTGGCCGGGTTGTCACGCGCTCCATGATCTGGGAACACCTTTACGACGAACATGATGAATCCACGTCCAACGTGGTGGATGTATACATTCGTTATTTGCGCAACAAAGTGGATAAAGGATTTGACATGCCACTAATCCTAACACGCTGGGGCGAAGGCTATATGCTCCGTGGCGAGGATGATTTGCCGACCGAAGTGAAGCGCAAGGAATGAAATCGATTCGGCTGGCGCTGGTCGTTTTCTTTCTCTTTCTCGACGCCATGGCGCTGTTGACCGCCATCTGCCTGGCGTACTACACGGCCGAGCAGAGCCTGCAATCCGAGCAAGCCTCGCAACGGGCTCTCATCTTTCAACAGTTCAAAGATCAGAAGCGCGATATCGAGGAGCGCTTCGATAATCGCCTGTTGGAACAGGCGCGCACACTGCCGTTTCATTTTCAGTGGAACCCGACATTGTTGCCCCAGTACATTCCGCCGGCTGGTTTGCTTACGTCGGTACTTGCGCCGCACGGACATCTTCTCGCCCCAGTTTGGATCGACAGCGGCCAGCGGGGCACTGCGGTGAATCCATTAATAATGCGTCGTCTGGCCCGCCAAATCACTGTCGAGGAGGGCCGGCTGCCGCACGATGAGGATTTTCTCGGCGTCGAGTACTTTCAGATCAATCACGAATGGGGAACAGTGTGGCGTTCGCAGAATCTGGGTGAATACCTTCTGCCATTCGACTCTACGCAACTGACGAAGACCGTGGATTGGGCGTTTGATGATGTCAAGATACCGGGACATGTCGAGAATTTTCGCCGCGTGCAATTCAAAGTCCCGATCCGTTACTTCCGCCTGGGAACACGAATGATGTCCTTGGTGCCGACGCCATCGGCCGACAGTAATCGACGTACCGATTTTTCCAATTGGATAGTCGTCCATTGTGCCGTGGATAGTAATACTCGCGAAGCACAACTCAATGTGTTGCAAACAAATCACAAGGCAGACATCGACTCCCGCATTGCCGAAAGCGCCGAGGCCATGTGGTGGTTGCGCTGGAAACTGGTTGCGATTGGGGCATTCACGTTCATCGCCGCGATGTTGGGCGGCTTGATGCTCGTGGACATCGGCTTGTCGCCGATTCGCCGATTATCGCGGGCAGTCAGTCGCGTCAGCCCAAAAAACTTCCTGTTGCCGATTAACGATGATGTGTTGCCACACGAGTTAAAGCCAATTGCCCAGCGTTTACGCGACACTTTGGATGAATTGCGCCGGGCGTTTGATCGTGAGAAGCAAGCGGTCGCCGACTTGTCGCACGAGCTACGTACACCAGTTACGGCGTTATTGGCCACGTTAGACGTTGCCTTGCGCAAGCCACGCACCATCGACGAGTATCACCAGGTCATCGTGGATGCCCGGGATGTGAGCAACAGCATGCGCGCATTGGTCGAGCGCTTGCTTTCGCTGGCAAAGATTGACGCCGGCGTAGCCCAGATTCGCATTGAAGCCGTGGACATGGACGATTTGTTGGCCGAGGTCGCCACTCTAATCCGACCGCTGGCAAAGGAAAAGGGCTTGAAGTTAGCAATCGATGCGACTCCACGAGTGGTTTGGTGTACCGATCCCGACAAACTGCGTGAAATCCTCGTCAATCTGTTACACAACGCCGTGCAATACAACCGGCCCGATGGCTCGATCACGGTGCGAGCGCAACCCAATGGCGAGCGGCTGGACATCACCGTGTCCGACACCGGCATCGGCATCGCCGCCGACGCCATACCCCACATCTTTGAGCGGTTTTATCGTGCCGACGTGTCACGTGAAGAACCGGCCCTCCATGCCGGGCTGGGTCTTTCCATCGTCCGAGGTTATGTGGATCTGCTCGGAGGCACGATCGGCGCGACCAGCAATCTCGGTACCGGGACTACATTTCACCTATCGTTGCCATCCCTAGCCGAACCCGGCCGAGAGCGCGAGGCCGCCTAGACCAGATTTGCCTGCTCTGCGGGTTTGATCATTGGTTGTGTCGTTGTTGAATCCGCTTTTGCACTCGCAACCGTGTTCTCGGAAATGCGACAATCGTCGCTTCGGGGGAATCGGTTGATGTCCATCGAAACAAAACTCGGCACCGTTTTAGGCTTGGCCATCGTCGTCATATTGGCCGTCGTCAATGCCACACCGCGAACACCGTTACGAAATGAGCCAACGCAGACCAACGGCACGCCGCCACGAATCAGTTTGGTTGCACCAGAGTAATCAACGTAGCCGCGCATCCACCTCGGCGGCCGGTAGCAGATACCACAATCGAGGCGCGAAGTCGGCATGAGGCAATAAGCCCTGCGAAGGCACCGGTGTGGACGCTCCCGTCAACACCGTCAAAAGTGTGACAGGCTTCTCGTACACGATGGCTCGCCAATCGCGGAGTTTGGCTTGCTTAACAGCCTCGGCAATGGCGTCGTCCAGTGTGCCGACCGCGTCGATGAGTTGGTATTCCACCGCTTCTTTGGCGGTGAAGATGCCGCCATCGGCGAGCTTACGGGTGTATTTGCCGCCGTCGGCCGCGATAATCACGCCCTTGTCGTCATACTTCGCCACGGTTTTCGGCGGAAACAAATCCTGCGTCAGTTTGCCCTTAAGCGCCGGCCGGCCCGTTTCAACGACTTCAATAAACTGCCGGTAAGCGTGTTCAACCATGTCTTGCCACGGCTGTCGCTCCGGCGGTGTCATCTCGTGGAATGGTGAGCCGCTGCCCTTGATGTCGCCGGCTTTTATTAGTTCCATTTTTACGCCGACCTTGTCAGCAAGAACTTTGGCGTTCGGCAGCGACGCATACACGCCGATGGAGCCCGTGATGCTCGTGCGCTCAGCGAATATCTTGGGCGTAGCCAGGTTGTTTGCGTCCTGTGCGGCAGCCATCGATATGTAGTAACCGCCCGACGCGCAGACGCCGCCCATCGATACGATCAACGGCTTGGGCGAACCCACGTGTTTCGCCGCTGTGCCGTCGCGCAGTTGTTCCAGCCGACGCAACAAGTCATCACTCGCAGTGATCGAGCCACCCGGACTGTCGACCCGCACTACCACAGCTTTCACGTGATCGTCGCTGGTCGCCTGTTCAATTTCGTCACGGGAGTAGGAAAGCAGCGCATCCATGATCGCGCCTTCGATCTTCACCACGGCCACCTTGTCTGTTGCCGTGCGAGTGCCGGAATGGAACTTTTCAGTCAGGTGCGCGTCGACGCCGGGCAAGTTGGCAACACTGGATGCAAACAAGCCCGCACACAAGACCACATTCAGAAACGCTGATCCCAACAGGGCCACGATGAGAAAGGCCATACCACAGCCCATACCGCCGGACGACCGCGCGGCACGCGGCGGTGGAAGCATCGAGCCATTCATCGAATCATTGTTCATGGAAGTTCTCGCCAGTGACGCAGACCTTGTTGCGTTAGGATACAGCGGATCATGTAAACGTCATTCAATGGCACATCAGAGTTTCTCAGGCACGTGTTTGCCGATCACCTTCGTCATGGCTTCGCGAACTTGCTCAAAGCCGGGCTTCAACAGGAATTGGGAATCGCGGCCGCGGGACTTAGCCCCCAACACGAAAAAGTTCGGTTCAGTTGTGATGATGCTGGAGCGGGCCGGTCCTTCATGGGCCGGGCACTCTTCCACCTGGAGTTCGCGATAGATCGAAAAGTCAGGCCGATAGCCGACGCTAGCAATAATGCGATCGACATCCCAAGACTTAGTTGCACCGGAAACTTTGGCCGTGACCTGAAACCCCTTGTCCGGGCCTAGCGCCACGATGCGATCGATGATTGACGATGGATGAAACTCGATGTTGCCTTCGCCGCGCGTCGCCAGGCTGTTAGCGATGACTGCCAGTTTATCGCGGTCGCGAAACGGGTCGTTGGCCATACGGGGCAACGGCGTAGAACGCGGGCCGCGGGCCAGCCAGATTACCCAAGTCTCTGGCGACTGTTTTGCCAAATCAGCCAACAGACCAAGATGGGTCGCTGCCGTGTAGCCAGCACCGACAAGCAGAACTGTCTTACCAGCGTACTTGCCCTTTTGTCCGCCGAGAATGTCTTCCAACCCGCTGGCGATTTGAGGCCGGTTCGCCAACTCGCCAATCGCCGGCAGGCCACCGTCGCCGAGGTTGCGGGCGTTGCCATACGTGCCTGTGCAATCGAAGACCGCGTCGGCGTCGGCGTACGATTCGTTGCCTTTGCTATCACGCAACAACATACGAAACGGCACATTTCCGCGGGGCGCATCGCCCTTCATCACGCCGGCTCGACCGACCGCCACGACTTGGTGTTCGGTTTTGATCGCATCAGCCAGAAGTGATGACATGGCCAACGGCTGCAAATACGCGGCAACGTGTTCACGGCCCGTGATGAAGTCACTGTCCCCGGGCAGGTCGTGTCCCTTGTGATCCGCGTGAACAATGGACCGACCCAAAGGCGTTGCATTTGCACCGAACGGCGTGAATAACTTGACGATACCCCAGCGTTCGAGATTCTCCCCGATCCGGCCACGCTCATATACGGTCACACTCAGACCGAGCTTGCGGGCCAAAAGTGCCGCCTCTAGCCCGATCGGCCCCGCTCCTAGCACCGCCAGTCGCGGCCCGCCTCTCGCCATGTTGCCTCCACGGAAAGTCCGAGTTCATCCTATGCGGAAAACTTCTGGCCCGCCCCCCAGCCGCCGGGTACATTGATAGGGTTGGCCATTGCCTTTCGCGTCCGGGGTTTCGATCATGCGAATCCTTGTCATTTTGCTGATTCTGCTTGCCGGACTGGAAAGCTTGGCTCGGGCAGCTACGCCCGAACAAATCGCCGGGCTGATCGAACGGCTCAGCAGTACTGACTACCGCGAACGGCAAGCCGCGTTTCGGGAACTGGATGCGATTGGCGAGTCCGCTCTACCGTCCCTTAAAACCACAACCGTCAACGGCGACAGCGAAACCCGCCTGCGCGCCGGCGAATTGATCCGTCGTATCGAGCAACGTCAGACATCCGCACGCATTTTGACTCCGACTCTGGTGGAGTTGAACTTCGACAACACCGCTATCGATGAAGTCGTCAAGGCCATCAACAAGGCGACTGGGCTGCCCTTGACCGTGTCCGGCAACAGCATTGCGGAAGTCAATAAACGAAAGATCACTTACCATTCCGGCAAGGTATCCGTATGGGAAGCCGTCGGCGGTTTTCTTTGCGAAGCCAAGCTCACCGAATGGGACGGCCTCACCGTGGTCCCCGGTTTGCCCGCGCCAGTTCCCATGGTGAACGATGGCACGCAACAGGTATTCTTTCGGGGCAACGGGCGGCGGCAAATGATCATGAGTTCGGGGCGCATGAAGGAAATGCCCATCTTGGACAAGACACTGATCTACGATGGCACACCAGTGACTCTGCCGACATGCTCCGCCGGTGCAGTGCGTGTGCGGGCGCTACCAATGGGCACGCCGATACCGAACGCCATCGGTGGGGCGGACGACTATTTGATTCCCATGCAGGTCTCAGCCGAGTCGAAGATCGATTGGTCCATGGCACCTGTATCAATCAAGACGGCCCAGGCGATCGACGATCAGGGTCGCCGGCTCAATGCGTCGATCACGGGAATCGTTCCGGCTACGACGGATGATCCTGACATGATATTCTTCAACAACATGATCATCGCCAATCAATTGGCGATCATACCCGGCGGCAACGCCGTGCGCAACCAGTTCGTGGCCTTACGAATTCGCAAAGGCATCGGCATCGCCAAGTCGCTTCGAGAAGTCACGGGCACCATAGCTTTGCCTATTCGTGTCAATGAAGAGTTACTCGCTCTTGAAAAGCCGATGCAGGCTTCGGGCAAGGCAGTCGTAAACGACTACGGAGAAATCGCACTCCATTCAGTCGAAAAAATCCAGGACGGACAAATCAAGCTGGTGGTCGCCCTGCGTTTGTCCTCCGAAGTGGTGACGTCGCAAATGTCAGCGGGCAACCCAGCGCTTTTTCCCGGCAACATTGTGCGGTTTAACGGTGCCGTGGCTCCACAAATGTCTGGAGAACGATCACGAGACGGACTTACGGAGTTCTTTGGCCTGTCACTTTCCGACGCCAAAGGTGCCAAATACGTGGTCGCAAACGTACCTACACCCACCGTGACCTACAACGGCGACGGGATGCGAATTCGTGCGACGGTTACATTTCGACCCGGAAATGACGCTGCCGAACCAGTCCGGTTGTCGATCTGTGGCAGTCATCCCGCATCCGTGGAAGTCGCGTTCGCTCTCAAAGATGTGCCGGTGCAATGATTCGCAATTTGGAGGCTACCAATGTTCGTAAAGCGTTGCTGGCTGCTGATTGTTGCAGTGTTTTTGGCGCAGCCGCTATTGGGTCAGGACAAGCCCGAAGAGA
>JANLTA010000212.1:0-4255 GCA_031362705.1 Gemmataceae bacterium
TCGAACTCGGCGTGCGTCTGCTCCGCGCCGGCCAGGTCGATGAAGCCATCGCGGAATTGCAAAATGCCCGCAAAGACGAGCGATTGCAAGGCAAGGCTGCCCTTTACCTGGGCCACGGCTTCAAAGCCCGCAACAACTGGCGGCTTGCCGAACGAAATTTCGAGGAAGCGCTTCAGAAGCTACCGGCCAACGACCAAGCCACGCGCAAAGACGTGCTATATCAACTTGCCACCGGAGCCGCCGACGCCGGCGACCTCGGCAAAGCCGTTGACCTCGCCCACGAGCTCGCCAACCTGGATTTCGCCTATAAGAACGTCAACCGCTTGCTGGATGAGTGGCAAGCGAAGATGGCGAAGGCGTGAGTCGGTTGGCCTAGGCACCTTTCCTCATTTCTGGCACCATGCGGAACCCCATGACCACGGAGGGCGCGGGGAGGCTATGTCACCGGGCGGGCAGGATGCTGCGGATATCGCCGATCGTCTTGCGCCGGCTTGCGTGGTGTGCCGTGGCCGGGTTGGGCCTCGCGGCAAGTGCCGAGGTTTTTACGGTCCTCATCGGGCGCAACTTTCACACGCTCATTCCGGGCCGCGTCTATCGCTGTGCCCAACCATCACCCAACGACATCCAGCACTACGTAGCCAAGTACGGCATCAAAACCGTCGTGAACCTTCGCGGCTGCTGTTCAAACATGGACTGGTACACGGCGGAAGGCAGGGCGACCGCAGGCGCCAATCTCGCTCAGGAAGACATCACGTTGTCGGCCGGCCGGCTGCCCGCTCCGCGCGAATTGCAGCGCCTCGTCGAGGTGTTGGACCGGGCCGCGTATCCCATTCTGATTCACTGCCGACGTGGCGTGGACCGCACCGGGCTTACCAGCGTGGTTGCGAAACTGTTGTTTGAGCAGGCATCGCTGCCCGTGGCTCGCGCTGAGCTGAGCCTTCGGCACGGACACGTATCGCTTGGCCGCACTGTGGCGATGTTGCGGTTCTTCGATCTCTACGAAACATGGCTGGCCGAAACCAAATGTGATCACGCGCCGGCGGCTTTTCGTCAATTCGTCGCAACCGGTTATGCACCTGGACCGGCCAAAGCAAGCTTGCAGATCACCGAATTGCCGTTACTTCATGCTGGTCAACCGACTGCCGTTCAAGTCCGTGCTCGCAACGACTCGGCACAAGCATGGCAGCTTCGCCCTGGAACCGGCTCCGGCGTGCATCTGAAGTTCACGGTCACCGATCCGGTCGGCACGCGGGTGCAACAAGGCTTCGCTGGACTGTTTCGCCATGAAGTGCCTCGCGGTGGGTCCGTAGGCCTCACGCTTGTTCTCGACGGCTTGCCATCAGGCCAATACACGCTGACCGCTGACTTTCACGAAGTGCCTGACGTGTCGTTCGCTCAACTTGGCAGTGAGCCACTGGTGCAGGAGATCGTGGTCCCGTGAACGCTGTGGCCACTGTGATGCCGATAGAGAAGCCACAACCGGCTGCCGCGCGCAAGTTTGGCGGCCTGATCCTGCGCGTTTTTGTGAGTGTGGGCATCCTGGCCTGGCTCGGCTCGCGCATGGACTGGACGCACGTTGCTGAGGCGTTTCGCGAACTCCGCTGGGGTTATTGGATCGCCGCTGTCGGTTTGTATGTCGTGTGCCAACTGATGTGCTGTGTGCGCTGGATGTGGCTATCCCGGCCGCTCGGATTTCAACAGTCACTCACCCGTTTTTCGAGCATCTACTTCGTCGGCATGTTCTTTAACCTGTTCCTGCCGACTTCAGTAGGCGGGGATGCCGTGCGTGCGGTATATCTTGCCAACGGTTCAGGCCGCAGAATGGCGGCGCTATTGAGCGTTCTTTTGGACCGTATCAGCGGCGTAGTCGTGTTGATTGGCCTGGCATGTGTCGCCGCGGCCATAAGTCCCGTCGAGCTGCCGTCGCAATTTCGGTTCGCCATTTACGGAATCGCCTCGTGCGTCGGCTTGGGCTTGCTGAGCCTGCCGGTGTTGGCCCGAATCGCTCAGGCACTGCCCGAAAGGAACAAGATTCGTCGCCTGATAGGACGGCTGCGACAATCGTTGGCAGTGTTGCGATCACGGCCCAACATTCTGATTGGAACAACGCTGATTTCAGTCGTGGTGCAAGTGCTGAATGCCGTGCTGGTCTGGCTCATTGGGTTGGCTTTGAATCTGGACGTGCCGGCCGTGTATTACGGTGTGGCTGCACCGATGGTCACGCTGGTCACGCTGATACCCATCTCGCTCAATGGCATGGGTCTGCGCGAAGGTGGCATGGTGCTGTTTCTTGGTCCGGTCGGTGCCACTCCCGCCAATGCTGTGACGTTGGCGTTCCTGTGGTTTCTGGCGCAAACGACCGCGAGTCTCTTCGGCGCCGGCATTTACTTGCTTGGCCATTTCCATCGCCCCGAGGTCATGACGGATGAATGAGCGCCTATCGATTGTGATCCCCGTTAAAGACGAATCGGCCAACATTGCACCGATGATTGAGCAACTTCGCGCTGCCCTCGACCCGGCGGGTTACGCCTACGAGATGGTATTTGTCGACGATGGTTCGATGGACGACACCTTTGTTGTTCTCAAAAATGTCGCGGCATCGGACCGCCGGGTGAAGGTTGTCCGCCTGCGCCGCAATTTCGGGCAGACGGCCGCATTGCAAGCCGGCATTGATTATTCCACCGGCGATGTCCTCGTGACAATGGACGGCGACTTGCAGAACGACCCGGCCGACATTCCGCTGCTCGTCGCCAAATTGCTTGAAGGATATGACGCCGTGCTGGGGCAGCGTGCCAATCGACAGGATCACTTCCTGATTCGCAAGGTACCCAGCCTGATCGCCAATTGGATTATCCGCAAGGTGCTGGGCATCCCGTTCAAGGATTTCGGCTGCACGCTGCGAGCCATGCGGCGAGACGTGGCCGCCAACCTGCCGCTCTATGGCGAGATGCACCGTTACATCACCGCGCTCGCCATCCAATACGGCGCGCATGTCACGCAGATTCCGGTGCGGCATCATCCGCGCACGGCTGGTCACACCAAATACGGTTTGACCCGCACAGTCCGCGTCATCCTGGATTTGATTACCGTCAAGTTTCTCTTCAGTTACATCACACGGCCGATGCACTTCCTCGGCACGGCCGGCCTGGCGTTCATGGGCTGCGGCGCACTTAGCTTCACCGCCACGTGGTTAATGAAATTGACGCATGGCATCTTCATGACTGGCAACCCGCTGTTGCTGCTCGGCGTGATGCTGGAACTCATCGGCATCCAGTGCATCCTGATGGGCCTGCTCGGCGAAGTGTTATCCCGAACGTATTTCGAGAGCCAAGGCAAGACGGCCTATGCAGTTCGCGAACAACTGAATGTGGAACCAACGCTGGCGAAGGCTGCGTGAATTCTCAAAAGTCAATGGCTTTCTTGATTCGTTCGGCCCACGACATCATTTTAGCATTATGAACGTGTCGAACTATTACTTTGTCATGAGAATCAAAGTCCAAGTGGATTGACACGGATGTCCCAAACCACGTCTCAGTGCGGCCGCCTTGCCAAACCCGCGCTTGCGAGGCGGGCCGAAATACTGAACGACCTGCAGTGTAGTCCCCAGGGGCACAACACAGGATACGATTGACGTCCGAAAAGGTCATACCGATCTCAATCTTGTCGAAATTAGCCTTGGTAATGCGGCCTCCTGGTGCCCAGATGATGACGACGGCTGACCACAATACGATTGCGATGCCAAGAACCAAAAAAGCGATCTTGATCGTCATGACAGGTCTAGCACTGAGCATGAGGTTCCACCGCGCAACTTTAATGCTTCACTCTTGCCGCAGAAAAAAACTACAAGAACCGAGATCCTAGTGGTTTCCTACGACAACGATCTCGGTGTTGTGGTACAGATCGTGATGCCGGGCGAGTAGCTTGCAATTGCTGCTGGCCTTCGAGGCAATTTGATTCCATATCCGCGTCGGCGTGATGAGATACGTTGGCAGCGGTGACGCAAGGTGAGCCAAGGCATCAACTTCCTTGACGAGCGGCTTCACTTCCCTTTGTGCGTAAAACACAAGGCTCGGCTGGAAATAGGCGTAACTGGCGATACGAATCTCATTGGCGTCTCGCGGGAGGCCGGCCATTGCTACCAGATCGCGCGGGGCTTTGTGGCCATCGATGAGCCGTACTGGAAAGCCGAGCATCAAGCCCAGGTAGGCGATGGAGCAAAGCACCATCGTGTTGCGGGCAAAGACCAGGCGATTGG
>JANLTA010000231.1:0-5048 GCA_031362705.1 Gemmataceae bacterium
ATTCAACCTTGGAAGACCCACGCCGGAGCTGGTTTTCTAACACGGAGTCAATGAGGTTCATGGATGAGTTGGTGTCTGTTGAAAGGCGATGCCGCGGGACAACACGATCCGGCGTTACTGTCGCTTAAACAACCTCACCACCTTCCCCCTCGCCATCAGCGACAAATGAGCTGACTCAACTGAGTTCAACTCAAGAAAAAAAGCGCCACACGCGCCCACCTCGAGTGTGGCAACAAGGTTGGCCGCTGCGGTCGTAGCGAGCATGACCATTACCCCAAGTGCCCGCGGCATCCCCTTTCCAGCGCGTGGGAGTGCGCGCGGGCGGATATCGGGGGCGAGGGAGTTCGGTGTTGAGGATCGAGGATTTAGGATCGGGGTCTGTGGATCGGGACCGCGGGGCTGGCGATTTATCGCCAGCGAGATTGTTCTTTGACAACTGAATGTGGATGGCCGGGCGAAAGGTGCCGTGGCTTGAGAAGCGCTCGCAACCATCTCGGTGGTCAGATCTTCAACAACTTCTCAATATCTCGCAATGAACGCGTATTCACGACATCAGCGGCAGTCAGCCACGCCCGCCGGGCAACATCGACGCCATAACGGAACAATGCCAGTTCGTCCGTCGCGTGGGCATCCGGGTTGATGACAATGGGAATGCCCATTTCTTTTGCTCGCCGGGCATGAACCCAATCGACATCCAATCGCTTCGGCTGCGCGTTGATCTCAATCATGGTCCCACTCTCGGCAGCCGCTTTGAGAACCGTACCAAGATCAACGGGATAGCCATCGCGCAGCAACAGTAAGCGGCCGGTCGCATGACCCAGCATCGTGACCTTTGGATGACGCACCGCGCGAATGATGCGTGCCGTCACCTCATCCCGTGTCTGTTGAAAATTGGTATGCACGCTGGCGACGACGTAATCGAAAGTGCCCAGCACATCATCATCAAAGTCCAGCGACCCATCCGGCATGATGTCGCATTCGGTACCTTTGAGAAGACGAAAGCCCTTGAACTTCTTGTTGAGCGCATCGATTTGTTTGTGCTGTTCACGGACGCGGTCCGGCGTCAATCCGCGAGCGACATTCAAAGATTGCGAATGATCGGCAATTCCAAGATACTCGAAGCCCAGCGCCTGGGCGGCGGCGGCCATTTCTTCCAGGGTGTTCGCACCATCGCTGGCCGTCGTATGGTTGTGAAACACGCCGCGAATGTCGGCCACGGTGATAAGCTTGGGCAGCGCGTTCTTTTCGCAGGCGGCGAATTCACCAGCATCCTCCCGCAGTTCCGGCGGCACAAATGTCAGCCCAAGCGCTTTGAAAATGTCCTCCTCAGACTTGCAAGCCACATCACCCTTGGCCCCGGCCAACGCATACTCATTCAGCTTCAGTTCGCGATCCTGGGCGCGGCTCCGCATGACAATGTTGTGATCCTTGGAGCCGGTGAAGTACGCCAGGCCAAATGGAAAAGCGGCATCGTTGACCACACGAAGGTCAGCACGAATCGTGGTCGCCGCGGGTCCGCTGCCAACATTCAACAGCACACTCGTCAAAGTCTCGCCGCGGTTGATGACTTGGTTCACGCTCGGCATAGCGCCGAACGCATCCATCACCGGCCCGGCATCTTTGGCGCTGGCCAGGAAATCCAGATCACCGATGGTCTCCTTCCGCCGGCGCAGCGATCCACACGCCTCGGCACGCTTCACGCCTTTCAGCCCCCGCAACATTTCAAGAATGGGTTGGGCCAACGCATCGGCCACGTCTATGCGAATGCGCCCGCCGACTTTGTCCAGAAACGAAAGGCCGTTGAGTATGTTCGTCTGCGTCTTCGCCCCGAAGCCTTTCAGCTTGGCGACTTGACCCGCATCACAAGCGGCCTTCAGCGCGACGAGATCATTGATCTTAACCTCCGCCAAAGCCCGAACCTTCTTAGGCCCCAATCCCGGCACCCGCAACATCTGCAACCACCCCGGCGGCGTGTTCGCTCGCAACTCCTCCAGTTGCGGAATCGACCCCGTCCGAACCAACGCCTCGATCTTCTCCTTGATCGCATCGCCGACGCCGGGAATCTTGCCGAGGTCGCCTGCCTTGATCCGCTCGGCCACGTCCACCGTCAGTTGATCGATGACACGAGCTACCGCGTGATACGAATTCGTACGAAACGGATTCTCGCCCTTCAACTCGAGAAGAGTGCCAATCTCGGCCAATGCAGCAGCAATGTCGGAGTTTGTCATGGGAGTAGCGGTCAGTGGGCTGAGTCCAGTGAATGCAAAAGCCCTCCCGAGGCAACGAGAGGGCTGTTTATCTTACTGATCACTGGCTACCGTTTAAGCCGCGAGCCGCAACGGTGGCACGTCCGCCGCCCGTGCAGCAACGTGTAGCAGGATCTCCGTGCCGTTGACGAAGCGGTCCGTGCCGCGGCCATCGATGAGTTGCCGACCGCTGCGGGTCATCATTTTGCGTTGCTGCGGGTCCAGCAACAGGTCCTGTACCGCAGTCCGGAATTGGCCCGGCGTCACTTTGCTCGCTTGCCCGAGGTACTGGGCGGCCCCTTCTTCATCGAGCCGTTCAGCATTGGCCACGTATCGTGGTTCATCCGTCAGGATCAGCTGCGGCAACCCGAGGCACGCAAACTCAAGTGACCACGGGCAGCCGCTGCTCAGCGCGAAGTGGGCGCGGGTCAGCCGCGTGCTGATCTCGGCGTTCTCGCTGATGATCTCCAGCCGGCCCGGTTCAGTCTTCACGATCTCGCGCAGTTCATTGATGCGCGGGTGATGCGGTCGGGCCACGACCGAGATTTTGTCCACCTTGGGCATGTCGGCCAGTTCCTTGGTGAGTTCGACCGAGCGCCCGTTGAGGTCATCGTCGCCCATTGCCACCAGTGCGCGAAACGGCGTCGGCGGCTCGGACGAACGCAGCGGCCTTACCCGGCGAATCATGCCGCGAATGAGCGGGAATCGCGGGCCGACGAGCAACTGCGTGCCGCGAGCGTGATGGTAGTCCTTTTCGCTCACACCGAGAAACGGGTTGAAAACGAGTCGATTCGGATACTCCAGCCGGGCTTCCGGTTCGACCGTGACCACGACCAGGCCCGACGCCG
The DNA here is from genome assembly GCA_031362705.1 of Gemmataceae bacterium. Taxonomy (GTDB): domain Bacteria; phylum Planctomycetota; class Planctomycetia; order Gemmatales; family Gemmataceae; genus JAIBBI01. The sequence continues at coordinate 3,095 of JANLTA010000231.1, forward strand.
TCATCTCATGCAGGTATTCGACGCTGACCTGCGGTGCAACCACTACGACGGCGGCCGCGCCGAGCTTGCGAGCCTGATGCAATGTGGCATCGAGATCGTCCATGCTGCCGACGGGATGATCGGCCGGCACCCACTCGTGGCCGCCGCGGTTGGCGATCATGGCCAGGTTGTTTGGCTCCAGCCGGCTGTAAAAATAAGTCCCACGGCGGCGACGCTGAATCGCCTGGGCAAGCGTCATGCACTGGTAGAAAGATTCCCAGCCCTGTTCAGGCGTGGCATCGCAGCGGAAGAGAATGGGGGATCGGCTCATCGACGGACTCCGTTCCGTGAAAGGACGTAAGGATGGGAACGCACCGTCGTCCGTGACGGTACGCATGGGAAGTCGTCGGCGAGCCGGGTGGCGATAGCCCCCGAAGAAGCCCGCTACGACTTATTCGACACGTATTCGTTCGTTAGCGTTTCGATCCGGGTGTTGAGCTTGTGGTGATGCAGTCGTTCGCAGTCGCGGCAAGAATCCGCATAGGAAAGGACCTCGTGATAGGAGCAGCCCCGTGGTGATGGGAAGGGCCGCGTTGGCGTCATCGATGCGAGTCATCAACGACGAGACGCATGGTAACGCGATTTTCATTCGATTGAAAAGACCAGTTTCTTGAGCCGCTGTGCGGTCATCATTGAAGTGTAAAAGTTACGCGGACAACTGAAGTTTACCTGTCTTGTGTATTCCACGTAGAACCGGGGTTGCGGGCAGTTTGGAGAACTGTTATTCGCCCGTTCGACTCAGCATGGAACATGCTGACTCTTAGGGAGGCGACGCCATGACTGCAACGACCACTTCCAAAGTTCGTCTGGGACGCGGACTGGATGCCCTGTTTGGCCCGACCGTCGATCACGAAGCGGTCGCCGCCGCGCCGCGCATTCCAGTAGAGCGGATTCAAGAGAATCCTTATCAGCCGCGCAAGCAATTTGACTCTGAAGAATTGGCGAGCCTTCGCGATTCCATCCGTGAGTACGGCGTGTTGCAACCCATCGTCGTGCGCAACATCGGCGACGGTTATCAACTCATCGCGGGAGAACGCCGCCTGCGCGCCGCCAAAGAAGCGGGTTTGGCGGAGATTCCCGTCTCCGTGGTGGACTTCACCGACCAACAAGTCAACGAGGCCGCGCTGGTTGAGAACATCCAGCGTGCGGACCTGAATCCGATTGAAAAAGCCCAGGGTTTTAAGGACTATCTCGAACGCTTCAAGATGACGCAAGAACAACTGGCCGAGCGCCTCGGCATCGACCGGACATCGATCAGTAACTTCCTGGGTCTGCTAAATCTGCCCGCTGAAGTGCAAGACTGGGTCCGCACCAACCAACTCACGCTGGGTCATGCCAAGATTCTCAAGGGCCTGCACGACGCGCCGCGGCAAATCAGCCTGGCTAAAGAAGTCATTGCTCGCAGCCTGTCGGTGCATGGACTGGAAGCATTGTTGAAGCAACAGAAAGCCGACGCTGGCTTGCCGACGAGCAGCCGCGCCACCACGATGGCCGAGAAGACGGCTCACGTGCAAGGAATCGAAGACGAACTTTGCGCACACTTGGGCTGCAAGATGCACATCAAGTTGAAGTCCAAGGAGAAAGGTCAGTTCGTCATTCCATTCGAATCGAATGATGAGTTCGAGCGGCTGCTGGAGATGTTGCGTAGATAATTGGCGGCAAGCCGTTTGGCGAGGCGAACCTTTCTATTGTGTGCTGCGTCGGTTTTTCGGGTTTCCCGAACTGGCAGTAGTGCGTATCGTACCTGTTACCAGAGTGAAGTCATTGCCGGTGCCCAATGCCGGCTGTTTCCGGGGCGTAGCTCAGCCTGGTAGAGCGCCTGGTTTGGGACCAGGAAGTCGCAGGTTCGAATCCTGTCGCCCCGACTATCAACATCTGTTCGGCGTCCAAAGGTCTGCTAACTCATCGGTCCACA
>JANLTA010000237.1:0-8403 GCA_031362705.1 Gemmataceae bacterium
GAACAAATCAGCGCGCTGCAACATGCGAACATCGCGCGAAGATGGCTCGAAATCATGGGGGCCAACATTCGTGATGAGTGACAAGACCTGGGCATCGTCACCCGCAACGGTCGCCGCAAGACTATAGAGGGGTGGAAAGTAAGCGAGGACGCGAGGCCCCAGTCGCTGAGCCCACGGATCTTTTCCACCCGTGCACCCGGCAACACATATTACCACCAGGCCGAACACACCGAATATCAACGCCAATGATGTGATAATCCGCTTCATAATCCCGCACTCCGTAGGGATAACTTTGTAATACTAAAGTATAACCGGGCGATTGACGGGCGGCAAGCCGAGGGCGGACATTTACCACAGCGTGGGCACGACGAATTGCGTATCACGGACCGACGGAACTGCAGTTCGTATAATAACGGCCACCAAATTCACAGGAGCGCGATCATGGGTAACCCGGCAGCCGAACGCATGAAAAAGAAGGAAAAGCGGCATAAGAAGGAGACGATTCGCCTCGCCAAGAAGCGCGCTGCAGCAGCGGTCAAGAAATAGCACGACAAAGTCCCAATTTGCGACGACGGTAGGATGCCGATCATGAATCCGGTTCCTGTTGGCCCGTATCAATGCGGTGATGGGCAACCCCTTCTCATCATTGCCGGCCCTTGCGTCATTGAGTCGCACGACTTTACGTTGCGAGTCGCCGAACGACTCAAGCAAATTGCCGACGAGTTGAAGTGTTCGATTGTATTCAAAGCCTCGTTCGACAAGGCAAATCGCACGTCAGGGAAATCGTTCCGCGGTCCCGGCATGGCCGCAGGTCTGAAAACACTGGCAACCGTCAAAGAGCGCACCGGGCTGCCAGTTACGACCGACATTCACGAAGTCGCCCAGTGTGGCCCGGTGGCGGACGTCGTAGATGTACTGCAAATCCCGGCATTCTTAGCGCGGCAAACCGACTTGATTCTCGCGGCAGCGGCAACCGGCAAACCCGTCAACGTGAAAAAAGGCCAGTTCATGGCACCGTGGGCGATGAAGGAAGTAATCGCCAAATGTCGCGAAGCCGGCAACGACAAAGTGCTGTTAACTGAGCGTGGCACCACCTTTGGTTATGGCATGTTGGTCAACGACATGCGGGCCATACCCTGGATGCGCGAACTCGGCGCTCCGGTGGTATTCGATGCCACGCATAGCGTTCAAACTCCGGGCAGCCTTGGCGACCGGACCGGAGGCGACCGCAAAATGGTGCCGTATTTGGCTCGGGCAGCGGTGGCGTCCGGATGTGACGCCCTCTTTATGGAAACGCACCCGGAACCGGACAAGGCACTCAGCGACGGGCCGAACTCCATTCCGCTCGATGACTTTCCCAATGTGATTCGCCGCTGCCTGCGCCTGCGTGCGGCACTTTTGGAATGAGCGGTTGCGCTGCAAACCACGCCATTCTGCGATATGATGGAATGATGAACTGTTATTCGCTGAAACCCGTCGAAATGCAACGAAAACTAACTCCCATTCGCCAGCATTGGCACTACATCGCCACATGTTGGATCGCCATCGGGTTAGCTGGTTGTGGGCGTCCGGCGGCCCCCGTTGTGAAATCCGGCCCATCAGCGAATGACGCACCAACGAACAGCATCGACTCCATTCGCGACGTACTTCGCCGGCCGTTTGCCGAGCCGGATCAGCTTCGGTTAGCGCTCGATCAATTGTCGGCGACTAAAGACAAGGCTGGACCACTCGATACGTCCATTGTCGATGTGCTGAAAAGTAAACTGCTCCTCACGGACGCCGACGTAAAGGAAGTCAATCGGCCTGAGTATTCGCCGTTGGATGCGCACGTGGTCTATCAGGCGATGTTCTTCGCGGATGCGGCGCGGACGTTAGAAGTGGGCAAGGCTTCCATTGCGGAAAAAGCGCAGGCGGCACTCGGTTGGGTCAATCGCCATATACGCACGGAAGAACGCGATGGTCCGCCGGACCCGCCCGCGCTGGTGAGTCAACGCGGCACCGGGACACCGTTGGAGCGCATTTACGTATTGGCGGCTATCTGTCACGCATTGCATTTGGATGCCTGGTTGGTTGGTGACGCCGAGGCTGCAGGAAATACATCTCGATTGTGGGGTGTCGGCATTGTTCAAGGCGACGATGTTCTGCTTCTTGATGCGCGGCTCGGCATTTCCCTCCCAGGACCGAAAGGCAGCGTCGGCACGCTCCGTCAACTCTCGCAAGACGGATCGCCGCTCAATTCACTTGTTGAATTGGGTTACGACGTGACGCCTGATCGAGTCAAGGCGGCACGCCTATTTCCGGCATCGTCTTTGACCGCCCTGGCCCCGCGCATGAAATTGGTGGAAGCCGCCGCACCTCCGGGCACGCGGATCGGGGTAGATGCGAAGAAACACATGGAATCGGCGGCGAAACTGCCCATTGCCGGTTGGGAACCCAAGACGCGCGGCACGCCGGTGCGAACGCTGGCGGAGTTTCTGCCACCGGACGATGGTGGCGTCGATAAACCATTGCCTGGCCAGCCGACACGGGTGAATTCATACAAGATTGGTTTGTTGCCGTGGGATGTTTATCCGCGCAGCTTGGATCAGTTTCCGAGCGTTTTCGGGCAGCAATTGCGCAGCGCGTTCGTGGCCGTTGCCGGCTGCGATCGACAGCCGGGTATTTCCGAACGGATAAAGCGTCGCGCCGAAATATTCGAGGGAATGCGCAACCAGGCAGGTCAGGAAAAGGAAGGGCCGAGCGATCCGCGGCTACAGAACGATATCGTGCAAAGTCTGTCGCGCGGCATGCGTGCCACGGCCGTCGACGATCAGGGCCCTACTTTGCGTCAACTCATGTTGCGAGGACAATACAGCGAAACGACTGCAGCGGCCGATGCGCTCAGCGACCCGATGCGCGTGATCCGTAACCGCGATATGGGTGCCAAATCACAGACCGTGGATGACTGGGCGCAAAAAGTACAAGCCGCATACCTGGATGGTCAACAAGCTCGCCAGCGCGGCGACGCTCAACGAGTGGCGGCCGCGGAGAAAACACTGGCCGAGCTGCGCGCGGGCCTACCGCAGGCCGAAGCGTTCGTGCAATGGCTGGCGGCAGGGCCGGCGCTTGCCAAACTGGCGTTCCTCACAGCCACGGTCAAACACGATCAAGCCTTTGCCATATCTCGGCGCGACCCGAAACCTGAAGTATGGAAAACGACGATTGCGTTGTGGGACGCCTACGTACGCAATTATTCGAACACCACCGAATCGCACCATGCCCAACGCATGTTGGCCGACGCGCTGGCCGCGTCCGGCCAAAAGGCGGCAGCCGCAAGTGCATACAAGAAGGCGGCCGACCAGGCCAAGTCGCCCATGGACAAGATGGCATGCACGTATTTGGCGACGATTGTCAATCAGCAATAGCGCGGGCTATTGTTCACGTGCAACTTCAGGTATAAGTTAGCACCATGCAAGAAAATGTGCATTCACAGTCCGACGGCAAATCGGTGAATATACCACTGGCCATCGGTGTCATGATATTGTCTGGGTTACTGCGCTTTGTGCCCTACCCGATTCGCCCACCCAATTTCGGCGCCATTGGTGCGTTGTCGCTCTATTCCGGAGCGCGACTGCCGTGGTGGATCGCGTTTTTTGTTCCACTCAGCGTGATGTACTTTACGGACGTTTTGCTCTGGCGGTCGTTCTTATACGCTCCATTTAACTGGTCCGTGTATGGCTGCTATGCCGTGACCGTGGCCGTCGGGCTTCTCTTGCGCGACTCCAAGTCGCCCGTAAAGATTATGTCGGCAACAATTGGCACGGGAGCAATGTTCTATCTGGTGACCAATTTCTGCGTATGGTTCTCTTCTCGCGGGGCACCGAACCCGACGTATGCCGACTCCTTTGAAGGTCTCATTTTTTGTTATGTCCTGGCCATACCGTTCCATAAATGGACATTGATCAGTGACTTAATTTTTTCGGCCGTATTCTTCGGTGCCCACGCATGGTTAACAAAACCGGTCGTGTCATCCGAACACGTCGCCGCGACTCGCTAGATCATGATTGAATTCGCTCAGCCCTGGGCGCTGGCGCTTTTGCCGTTGATTCCAGCGGCGCTGTGGTTGCACGCGCGCCGGCCACGCACCGCGGTGTCTTGGCCGGGCGCGGATGAACTCCGCACGATCGCGGATCGGTATTCCAATTACGTTGCCACAGCTCTCTGGGCTTCATCATTCCTGGCGGGCATGCTGGCTTTGGCTGGACCACGGCAAATTGAACCGGGAGACGCCATTTCATCGGAAGGCATTGCGATTCTGTTCGTCGTCGATGTCAGCGGATCAATGGCCGAGCCTGACTTTGATTGGGATGGCACAAAGATCCCGCGCCTGGAAGCGCTCAAACGGGGCTTTGAGGCATTTGTCAAACGTCGGCCGCAAGACCGCATGGGGCTGATTCTGTTTGCCGCGCAGCCGGAAACGGCATGTCCGCTGACGATGGATCACGCGGCCTTGTTGAAGACACTGAATGCCGCCGAGCCGCGCGGTGTGCCGACAGAATCCGAAACCAACCTCGGCGATGCCATTGCGTGGGGGCTGACCCGCCTGAAAAGCGAGCCGGGTCGCAAAACTATACTGGTGTGCAGCGATGGCGAACACAATGTGCCAGCGCCCGCCCTGCTGCCACGCCAGGCCGCACAATTGGCCGCCGCTGCCGGGATACCCGTAGATACGTTGTTCGCCGGGCCGACTGATGGCATAGGTCGCGACGGATTGCGAACAATCGCGCGCATGACCGGCGGCAGTTCATGGGAAGCCCATGATGCGCGAGGGTTACAATCGGCGTGCGATCAGCTCGATCAATTGGAACGCGAGCGCACCAGCGATCCACGCCGGTTGAAATACCGCAAAGGCTATACGTGGCTGGCAGCAACGGCAGCCGCGTTATTAATTTGCGCAATTGCCTATAGCCACGGCCCCGGCAAAGTGTTGCCGTGACTTCGCCGTCACGCCTTCATGATTGCGGCCGGTTCGTAGTGGCTGCCGAGTACGTCATCTGCCTTCACACCGAGCCAATTCTCGATGATCGCGGCGTAGACACTTCGGAAATCAATGGCGTGTTTCAGGTTGCCCTGTTCCAGCGTTTCCAGATTCGGATGATCGCCGACCAGACCGGATTTGACGTGGTTCCCGACGAGGAACATGGGAGCTCCTGAGCCGTGGTCGGTCCCACGTGAACCATTTTCCTTGGCGCGGCGGCCAAACTCGGAAAACGTTGCCACCATCACGCGGTCGCCGTGGCCGCGCTGCGACATGTCCTGATAGAAAGCGGCCACTGCATCGCCGACTTCGCGAAGCAAATTGGCATGATCCCCGACGGAACCACCCTGGCCCGAGTGCGTGTCGAAACCGTCGATCGAAACGTAAAACACCCGCGCCCCCAAGTCGGCATCAATCAGCTGAGCGGCCAGCTTGAAACGATTGCCCAGCTGAGACTGCGGATACGGCACCTTGGGTTGATAGGTCTTGCCGATCTCCTGTAGTCGTTTACTCGATTCATAGGTGCTGACCGCGGTCTTTTTGACAAACTCGAGCATCTCAGGCGACTTGGCTGTTGCTACGGCCGCACCTTCAATAATCGACTTTTGCAGCTTCGTTTCACTGCCGGATGCGGCCGCCAGTTTCAATTGAAAATCATCAAGCGACGTGATGGACGGCGCTCGCATCGGTGCGCCCTCCAGTGCCAATGGCGCTTGCTCGTTTGGCGCAGCCAGGTGAAACGCCGGGGCCGACTTTTGTTTGAGCGCTTTGCCAATCCAGCCCTCAGAAAGTGTCTCTGCCGTGCTGCCGGCGTTCCAAATATCCATCGAACGAAAGTGCGACTGACTGGGATTCGGATAACCGACGCCCTGAACGATGCACAGTGATTGCTGTTCCAGCAGCTTAGCAAAGCCATCGAGGGCCGGGTGCAGACCCAAGTTGTCGTCAATCTTTTTGACCTGATCCTTAGCGATCTTGATAGTTGGACGGTACTGCGCGTATAACGGATTAGCGTAGGGGATGACGGTATTCAAGCCGTCGTTACCGCCGGTAAGTTGCAGCATGACCAAGATGGTATCTTTGCTGCCAGGCAAATTGCTATTGCCGGCCGCGAACGCCGTCGTCGACAGAAAACTCGGCACCGCAGCACCCCAGGCAACAAGACCTGTGGATTTGAGAAAGTCACGTCGGCTAAACATTGAAATCTCCTGTAGTGCCGCAACGGGCTAATCCAACTGAAACTCAGGTAGCGTCAGTGTCAAATGGCACACCGACCGTAGCGGATGATCGGCAGTTTGCTCCTCGGTCCAGTACACCGGAGATGTTTGCGATCGGGCTTTGTTCAGATAATCGATCAGCCGTTCGCGCGTGCCACCGGCGACGTCGCCTTGCAGGAACAGTTTCAGGAAGAAGTCCACCGGTTTTTCGCCGGCGTCTTCGTGGTATTTGCGCACCATTTGTGCCGGATCGGTGCGGCTCTTGAACCGGTCGTCCGTTGTTGATGTTAGGGCGAGGGCCAGGTTCTGCCGGAATAGCAGCGTCTGTCCATTGAGCCAGGCCGGGCCGCCATCCCACCCTTTTACGGATGGTGGATAACCCAATCGCTGCCCCAATCCTTCAAGTGCTTGAGCTAAGGCGAGGGTTGAGACATTGCCTTCAAGAGCGCGGACAACGCCCACTGCAAAGTCCACGGGCGACTTCACTTTGGTGCGGATGGCATGATCCGAGAAGAACAAATTGGAGCGCAGCATGCGTTCGACGAGTTTACCGAAGTCGTATCCGGACTTGCGAAACTCCTCGGCGATAGGCTCCAGCAATTCACGTTTCGGCGCGATCGATTCGCTGATGAGGAACCGAAACAACTTGCCGGCGATGAAATACGGGCATGATTTCTGTTCGAGACAGATGTTGACGATGTCTTCGGCCCTGAACGATCCGGATTTGCTCAACACCGACTTGCCGCTGCCATCGTGTTGCCCGGCATTGAGCTTGCACTTGCCATCCTTGATTTCGTAGCCGGTGAAGGCTCGCGCTGCCTCGCGGATGTCCTGTTCGGTGTAGGTGCCGATGCCGAGCGAAAACAGCTCCATCAACTCGCGGGCATAGTTCTCGTTGGGCGCGTTTTTCTTGCTGGCATTGGTATCCAGCCACACCAGCATGGCCGGGTCAAGCGTCACTTCTTGCAACAACGTCGCGAAGCTGCCGAGTGCGTGCCGATGGAACAGGCCGATCATCTCAACCATGTAGCCCGCGTTGTTGACCTTGGCGTTGGATGTGGCAAAGTGATTGTGCCAGAAGATCGTCAACTTTTCCCGCAACGGATCGCGGGTTTCGAGGCAGCGCTTCAGCCACCACGCCGGCACGTGTGCCCCGACGTTGCCTTTGCGAATGGAATCCGGCCAGGCCGCGGCAGCGCCGCCGCCTTTGAACAGTTCGTCGATGCAGCCTTGCGGCCCTTTGGCGACAGCCGCCTGCAATTCCGGCCACGTCGCACCAAAACCGGCCCGCCGATACAAGTGGCCGACGCGCCGTAAGTCCCACGGGATTTCACCCGAGGGCTTGTACGTTTCCCACGCCCATTTGGCATCGATCATCGGCGCGTCCCCGATTGGTGACACCCGCTACTACCGGGCTTATCCGGTCAAGGTTTCATTCTAGCTCTTTCGCTGACGCATCAATGAAATGAATCGCGCCACCTGATCGCGGCCATAAATGGGTTGCCGGAATTGATTGGCTTTGGCGAACGGCCGGCCAATCCTGAACCCGGCTTCCTTGAGCAAGCGCCGGATTTCGGCTAGTTCCGCACGATTGGCGGCCACCAACCGCGCTTCATCGCCCTTCTTGTAAGCTCGACCGCCTGGTTCGACGAGATCCGGGTTTTGGACTCGGACATATCCGTTGCGGACAAAGTACGCTCGCAGTCGTGCCAACAACTGCGCGGGCAACACCGTTTTGGTGACAGCGCGATGACCTAACTTAACGCGTGACTCGTATTTCTCAACCGCCTTCGTCATCCGACTTATTGTCCACCTTGAGAATCTTGAGGTTGGCGTCGCTTCGCAATTGCTTGGTAAAGTCCCTGTGAAATTGATACTGGCGATCGTTGCGATAATAGTCAAACAACATGTCACGAAAATTGGCCGGTCCCATGGAGGCCTTGTACGCCATCCGGAACGCATCGGCCGTCGGCTCTTCCTTGCTCATCAACGCGGCGACGTAATAATTGGCCTTGGAAAAGTCGGGCGAGACAACCGTAGCCCCGGCCATCTCTTTGCGCAAGTCGATCACTTTCGGGACCAAGTCGCCCGCATATTTCACCTTGTCGTTCGGGATCGTCGCCGCTTCGTAACGCGGCGAGCCGCCAACCGCGAACGAGGGGCTTGAAT
>JANLTA010000263.1:0-5654 GCA_031362705.1 Gemmataceae bacterium
CCCGCCCATCTGGCAGCGACCTGGCCGACCTGTTGCCCGATGCCTGGGCAACAACCCAGACCAACGCCAAGTAAAACCAACCGACCCGGGAGCCGTCGCCGCCCGGGACATCTGACCCACATCCATTCAGCGGACGCTTACTCCTTTTCCGAGACAGTCGCCACCGTGGGATCATCGGAGCGGATACCAACACCAAGCGGCGACGTATCGACCAGATACAACGAGTTGACTTTGCCGGCAGGGACAACGAGTACGTTGCGACCTGCATCGAACCCGGTCTCATTGATGCCACGGAGTGTGCGAACATGTGCCATGATTAAACCCCTATGCAAGGTACGGCGGGCACGATTCAACAATGCGCCCAGCGCCCGTACATAGGGTCAATCCGCATCCCGCCGGCATCCGGCCAAGTGAATTGAGATTTCTGCTAAGAATGTGCGATTCGGCAGCCATGCACGACGATCATTCAGCTTCGATTACGTTACAAAACGCTATTAATGTCGTAATGCTTAGGAATGGCCGGTGCTTAGACAATATGTCTCTTCACGGCCGCACCAATACCAAATGGACGACAACTAACGCAAAGCCGACAGTTGTGCCGCGATAGCGGGACCGATTTGCGACAGGGGCAGTATGTCGATGGCGGCACCGAGGTCGGCGGCCGCTTTGGGCATGCCGTAGACGATGCTGGTTTTGCTGTCCTGAGCGATGGTGTACCAGCCGCACTTCCGTAATTTTCCCAAGCCACGGGCACCGTCGCTGCCCATACCAGTCAGCAGCACAGCGACAGCGGGTTCGGGCCAACTCACACTGAGGCTTTCGAACAATACGTCGATGCTGGGGCGGTATGGATAGTCCTTTGGCTCGGCCACGTAGGCAAAACGACGATCCGAACGCACGAGCAAGTGATCGTCAGAGGCAGCGACATAGACTCGCCCTGGCTCTGGACAGTCGCCCGCGCGAGCAACCTGGACTGGAAGTCCGGCGCGACGTTGCAGCCAACCCGCAAGGCCGACCGCGAAATCAGCGGCGATGTGTTGGACTACGACAACCGGCCCGACTGGCGCTGGCGCCAACGCGGTGAGTACTTGCGCGATCGCCTCTGGGCCACCGGTTGAGGCGCCGATCGCGATCATCGGGGGCAAATAAGAGTTGGGGCGGTGTGCGGGAATCACGGTGCGCGTTGCCGGAACGGCCGGCGAAACGACGCTGTTTTGAACGCCGCCTGCGCGGGCTACCTTGGCGAGTCGTTCCAGTAGAATTGCACCTCCGACGATTTGTCCGCCACTGCCGAAGGTTGGCGTGCGCACCGCATCCAGGCCACCAGCGCCAAGCGCTTCATACACCTTGCCGAAGTTCGCCCCAAGGCTTGCAGTCACGATGAGGATCGGACAGGGGCTAGCGGCCATGATCTGCCGAGTGGCGTCGGCCCCGTCGAGGACGGGCATGATTAAGTCCATCAAAATGACATCAGGCCGATCGGCGGCAGCGCGGTTCACGGCTTCGGCACCGTCAACGGCAGTCCAAGCGACGGCATAGCCGGGCACGGATTCGACGAGCCGACGCAGCACTTCACGGGCCAGCGCCAGGTCGTTGACAATCGCGATCCGCATGGCCTTCACGCCTTGCCGATAAGTGCAGCCACGGCGTCGAGAAACGTATCGTCGTGGAAGCTGCTCTTGGTGAGATAGGAATTCGCGCCCGCTTCCAGTCCGCGCAAGCGATCTTCGCCGCGGTCTTTGTACGACACAATGACGACGGGCAGTTCCTTCAATCCATAATCATCGCGAATGCGGCGCACAAATTCCAGCCCGTTCATCCGGGGCATGTCAATATCGCTGATGACCAAGTCAAACTGGTCGGCGCGCAATTTGTTCCAGCCGTCTTGCCCGTCCACGGCGACTTCCACATCGTAGCCGTGCGTTCGGAGAATCTGGCGCTGCACTTCGCGCACTGTAATCGAATCGTCCACGACCAATACACGCTTGCGGCTGGTCGGACCCGCCTCTGCGCGGTCACACCGCCGCAACATGCCACTCTGAATGAACTGATCAGTCGAACGGATCATATCCTCGACATCCGCAATCAGCACCGGAGCACCGTCGTCGAGTATGGCGGCCGCGCTGATGTTGGGAACCTTGCCCAGGCGAGGATCCAATGGTCGAACCACGAGATCCTGCTCGCCCACGAATGCCTCGACGATCAGGCCATAGGTCCCGGAAGCGTCACTTAACAGCAAGATGGGCAAAAGCTCGTCTGTAGGCGGGTTGGCGGGCAGGTCGAACAGTTGCGCCGCGAGCACCAGGCCCACGTTGCTGCCATCGACAATGATGTACTGGCGATGTTCGAGCGATTGGACATCGGTGCGGGGAACGCGAAGCAACCGGTCGATGCGATTGTGCGGGAAGGCATATGGTTCGCCGGCAATTTCGACGAGTACCGCGCGAAGCACGGATAGCGTGATCGGCAATTGAAGATGAAAGGTAGTGCCGGCACCGAGTCGCGTAGTGATGCGGACCGAGCCGCCGACTTTGCGCACCGTGTCCAGCACGACATCAAGCCCGACGCCACGGCCTGACACCTCCGTGACGCGGCCAGCGGTGGAGAAGCCGGGGAGAAACAAAAACTCCAAGACTTCCGGCTCGTTCATGCGCGCGACCATCTCCGCGGTGGCGAGCCGTCGTTCGATGATCTTGCCGCGAATTTTTTCGATATCGATGCCGGCCCCATCGTCGGTTACCGTGATAGCCAACATGCCGGCGCGATGCCGGGCTTCAATGCGGACGAAGCCTTCGGCCTGCTTGTTGGCGGCCAGGCGTGTTTCGGGCGCTTCCAGCCCATGATCGACGGAGTTGCGCAGCAAATGCGTGAGGGGAGCTTCCAGTTTTTCGAGAATGTCACGGTCCACTTCGGTCGTCGCGCCAATAATCTCCAACCGCGCCGACTTCCCGAGGGTGCGGGCGGTATCGCGAACGAGCCGGGGAAAGGCATGAATTCCGTCCGCGAACGGCCTCATGCGACTGACAATCACTTCGCGATACAAGCGTGTGTTCAAATCTTCGGCAGCGCCGGCATGAGTTTCGAACTCGGCAATGCGGTCGCCCAGGACTTGCCGACAAATGGTCACCTGTTTCCGTGCATCGTTCATGGCTGCGGAATGATCCGCGCAGAAATCCAGCCGATCGGCGAGCAAATCCTGGTGTTTCTTGAGTTGGGCCAACGACATTGCGAACGGTTGGAGCCAGCGTGCCAGCACCAAAGACTCGCCTGCCAGGCTCATCAATCGGTTCAGGCTCTGGGCCGTGACCCGCACGACCGACTCGGCGGATGCAGGAGGTTCAGCAGGTGGTGTCGTTGACGCAGGTGCCGTCTCCTCCGAGCGCGCGACCACAGCAAGTTGAGGCTGGACCTTGACAATGATCGGAGTTGCGATGCCTTGACCGCGCGCGATGCTACCGATCGTGGCGGTAAGTTGTGTGACTTCGGCGACGCGAGTCCTGGCCCACTCGCTTAAATCCTGTTCGCTGAGGGCGGCCAGTTGATCGGCACCGCGCAGGAAGATATCGACCTCGGCCGGCGCGATGCGAATGCGCCCGGATTGGGCGGCGACGAAAGCGTCTTCCAGCTCGTGGGCTAAGCGCACAGCTAGATCCAGTCCAACGATGCGCGCTGCACCTTTGAGCGAGTGAGCGGCACGCATGAGCGGCTCGATGCGCTGGGCGTTGGCAGGATCGCGCTCTAATTCCAACAGCCCGGCCGTTAAATTAGCGGCATGGGAGCGTGCTTCTTCACGGAAGAGTTCCAACATCGACGAATCGACCAACGGAATGAATTCGACGACTGGTACTACCCGAGTTGGTGCGACCGGTGCTTGGGCACGTGTTTCGGTTTTGAGGGCCAAAGCGGCCAGCAATTCCGCAACGTCGGCGGCGCGGTCTTCGGCCCAGGCGGCTGGGTCTATATCGATCAGCGCCGATAAGGATTCGGCGGCCTGGCGACAATTTGCGATATCGGCAACTGCTAGACCTTCCGCTTGAGCGGCCGTGAAACGCTGCTCCAACCCAGTAGCGAGACGGGCTGCGGCGTCGAGACGCAGGAGACGCGCCGCGCCGCGGATGGTGTGCGCGGCTTGAGCTAACTCGACCAGTGGTGCGGCTTCGGCCGGCGCGATTTCGAGTTGTCCCAGCCCCTGCATCAACGCGGCTACCTGTTCCTGCAACTCAGTGCGGAACAGCAAGAGCAACGGATCGACTTCGGTTTCCGTATCGGTCATCGAAGCCTCGATCGGAGAGATTCAAACATTCGGGCATCATCCAGGAGGCCGACAGGCCCATTCGCCCACGAGAACACGCCGCGTGACAGACGGTTGGCCGCGCGGCCGACAGTGACCGGCGTCCGACCAATGGCGTCGCGCGGTACACGACATACTTGTTCGACCGCGTCCACCGGGAATACCCAGCGCTCCGTGTCGCGGCGTGCGACGAGTAGCCGCTGCGTAGCGCTCAATGCACGATCGGAAGTCGCTTGCTGTTCGATCCCGAGCAGCTTCGTGAGATGGGCGCACAAGTACAGTTCGCCGCGAATGTTGACCAAGCCGGCCAGTATCCCGCCGCGCGAGGGAACGCGATGAACCGCCCGTGGCGTTGTCACTTCGACCAGTGCATGAACGGACAACGCGATGTTCTCATCGGCCAGGCGGAAAATAAGCACGCTCTCCAGATCGGCTGCCGCGTCCTCGATCGGCGTCGCTAGCCGGGCGGTCCACTCCTCCAAATAACCCGGGGGCGACGGGGCATCGAGAAACAGTCGGCCAGCCTTGGCGAATACAGGACAGTTTTGGCAATGAACGACCTCCGCCAGCTCCACGCAGGTCCGGTCGCCGTGAACGCCGATTGTGTTCCAGCAGTCGGATGTTGGAGTCACCGTGGGCAGCGAGGTCATTGGTGTTCCTCGCCTTTCGTTCGCGCCAGGCGATCACGCAATTCCGCGGCGCGAGAGGCTTCGCCTTGCCGCGCTGCGTTCAACATCGTGTAAGTGAGCGCGTCGCGATTATCGGGATCGAGATACAGCGACTTGCGAAAGGCCTCCGCGGTTGCCGTAGTATCACCACGGGCTTGCTGAATCAATCCGACCAGACTGTAAGCTTCGGCCGACGGGCCGACGGCACGAAGGTGCGCTTGACACGCCTGCAATGCCTCCTCTAATTGGCCACCGTCCGCGAATTGCCGTGCGCCGACCAGAAGGTTCTCGTTTGGCGCTGACTTCGGCACCGGCGTTTGTACCGAAACCGTCGAAACTGAGGCCGTCATAGTCGTGTGTCGAGACCGAATCGGATGCGAGGTGGCGATTGGCATCATGTCACTCACCTGTTTGCGACTGAACAGAAAGAGCGACTCGGGTCCGACGCGGCGAAACGCTCGATCCGCGAGCGATTGCGGCTCGGCGTGACCGACTGCTAACAACCCCTTGGCGGTGAGCATCCGCTCCAGGGCATTGAGTGCTCGCTGTCGTGCGGATGCAGTTAGGTAAATGAGCAAGTTGAGCAACCTCAAGGCCAAAGCTATGGTCGGCTATTCCGGGCATGATTGTATGGAGAAAATGGATCTTATCATTAATTTTTTTACACTGAACGCTGTAATTTTTTATGCTTGAAT
>JANLTA010000267.1:0-16025 GCA_031362705.1 Gemmataceae bacterium
GCTTCAGGCGGACACGGAACTGCGCCGCCCGCGCTTGGAAGAACTGCTCACCGAAACGCGCCTACGTCTGGGCAAGCGCGAGGATCTTGAAGGCAACAAGGATGTCGATTTAGCCATCTCCATGATGATGCTCAATCTCGACTATCCGTACACGACGTACATCGACAGCGAATCGAAGAAGAAGTCTGAGACCGAGTTCCTCGGCCGGTTCACCGGCATCGGCATTCAGATTCGGCGTGACCTCGTGCGTGACGGCCTTCTGGTGGTCTCGCCGATCAAAGGCAGCCCGGCATACCGAGCGGGTTTGCTCGCCGGTGACCTCATCACCGAGGTCGTTACAGATATGAGTGCGACAGGGCGGCCACTGCAGGAACGGGAAACCGTCTCCACACGCGGCATGAAGACTGAAGACGCCATCAAGCGCATCCTCGGCGATCCGAACACCAGGATCACTGTGAAGGTCGAACGCGAAGGATCGCCGCAACCACTGATGATCGATATCAACCGTGCCCAGGTGAACGTGGAAACCGTGCTCGGTACCAAGCGTCGGGAAGACGACGAATGGGAATATATGCTCGATGCCAAAGACAAGATTGGCTACATTCGATTGACTCAATTCACCGGCAAGTCCGCGGGTGATATGAAGGCGGCCGTGCAAAAGCTCACACGTGAAGGAGTGAAAGGCCTGGTCCTTGATCTGCGATTCAACCCGGGCGGATTACTGGATTCCGCCGTGGACATCACCGACTTATTTGTTGACGACGGCCGAATTGTCTCCATCCGGCCAAGAGCCGGCGTTGCACGGGAGCGGTCCTTTGATGGCAGCCACGATGGCAGCCACCTCAACTTCCCGATGGTGTGTTTGGTCAACAGCTTCAGCGCGTCGGGCAGCGAAATCGTCGCGGCCGCGCTTCAGGACCATCAACGTGCCATCGTGATCGGCGAGCGGAGCTTCGGCAAAGGCAGCGTGCAGACGATTGCCCGGTTCCGGGAGACTGACGCTGAAATCAAAATGACCACTGCCACGTTCTGGCGTCCCAACGGGAAAAACCTGAATAAACCCAGCACCAGCGGCAGCGAAGCCGATGAGTGGGGCGTCCGGCCCGACCCCGGTTTCGAGATCAAGCTCGATCGCAAAGAAGCGACCGACCTGTCTGAACGGCTCCGCGATCAGGAGATCATTCCGCGCCGCGACCTGGTTGCCAAGGAAAAGCCAGTGTTCGTAGACCGGCAATTGGAGAAAGGCCTGGAGTACCTGCGGTCGCAACTGCGAACCGCATCGGCCGGGCCGGTGAAGAAGGCCGGTTGAGCCCGAAGGCGGGGGTCTGTGACCCCGCCTCTATGAGACGCTGTAGGCGGGGTCTCTGACTCCGCCTTTTCTTAGGCCCTACACCAATCGCGACTCTATCCGGCTTAACAGATCATTGATAACCTTCTCGGCCCCGGCTTGAATTAGCCCCGTGGGCACGGCTTTGAGCAGGCCGCCAAGTTGTTGCACATCGGCAGACCACTTAATCGTGCAACCACCATCACGATCGACAAGTTGAAATCGCGCCTCGACCAAACTGCTCGAACCAATGCCTTTAGTGGCGAACGAGTATCGCGCAGAAGTCGGCGGCACTACTTCCACTTTCTCAATCCGCAACTGCATTTCGCTACGAGCAAACGAAAAACCTGGCCGTAACACTGCCTCGGCATGATTGCCCTGCACCGATTTGATCGACTGCAAGTCGGGTAGACACTCGACGAGAAACTGCAAATCGATCAGTCGCGGATAGACGGCTGCCGCCGTTGTCGGAATGTTCTTCTCGCCAGACAGAGATAGCACGATACGTGACTCCAATTTCAGTGAGACGTAATCATCATCACAGATCGTATAGGTTCACTGTAGCAGCCCTCGGCTCAGTATGCCGCAAATCACCGATTCACTAGCATGGCTGCACACGCTGGCAGTCGCGGCCATTGGCTACGTGCCAAGTCCAAACATAGGAGAATCGAATCCATGATCGTAACCACCGGAAACGAAGTGACTGGCCAACAGGTTGCCAAATACATCGGTGTCGTCCGCGGCATTGTTGTGCGTTCGCCCAACATTGCCCAGGGGTTCCTCGGCAGCCTTAAGCAAATGGTTGGCGGAAACATCGAGTCATATGCCCGAGTGTGTGAGTCGGCACGTGAAGATGCCTTCCAGCGCATGGTGCAACACGCGGAGGAGAAAGGTGCGGACGCGATCATCTGCATGCGCTACGACGCAACTGAGTTCGCTCCGAGCGTCACCGAGGTGTTGGCGTATGGCACGGCGGTCAAGTTGAGCCGGTAAGCGGACAATCCCAATTCGAGAGCAAGAATCGGAGCGCATGAATACATGCGCCGCTTATGTTTTCATCAGCGAGATTTAGAAACGACCTGATGGAAGTCCAGGATGATTGCTGAATACCAAAGTGCGGTTACACAATTCAATGACGACGAGAGTCGCTGGCAAGCGCTGGTTCATCGCGACGCGGCAGCCGACGATCGGTTTTATTATTCCGTTGCCACGACCGGTGTGTATTGCCGGCCTTCGTGTGCGGCGCGGCTGGCGAAGCGGGAGAACGTGCGCTTTCACCGCACTTGCGAACAGGCCGAGCGTGCGGGATTCCGAGCTTGTAAGCGGTGCCGGCCGAATGAGGCCTCGCTGAGCGAACGGCAACGCGATGCTGTCACGCTGGCTTGCCGGCTCATTGAAGCGGCCGACGCTGCTCCCAACCTGACGGAACTGGCGAATGCCGCGGGCCTGAGCCGCTTTCACTTTCATCGGGTCTTCAAAGCAATCACGGGCGTGACCCCGAAAGCGTATGTTGCCGAACATCGTAACGGGCAGGTGCAGAAAAAGCTGCAAAAAGGCACTTTGGTCGCGGAAGCGATCTTCAGTGCGGGCTTCAGCTCCAATAGCAGGTTTTACGAGACGGCGACGGAGCGACTCGGCATGAAGCCGGCGGCATTTCGGGCCGGCGGCGCTGGCACGGTGATTCGCTTTGCCGTCGGCGAGTGTTCACTTGGATCAGTCTTGGTGGCCGCATCGGAGATTGGTGTCTGCGCTATCTTTCTTGGCGACGATCGGAACGCTTTGACGCGTGAATTGCAGGATCGCTTTCCAAAGGCGCGAATTGTCAGCGGCGATACGACCTTTGATCAATGGGTTGCCGATACTGTGGCGCTCGTGGAGAAACCCGCGCTTGGCCTTACGCTGCCGTTGGATATTCGCGGCACCGCCTTTCAACTGCGTGTCTGGAAAGCGTTGCGACAGATACCGCCGGGCACGACAGCGAGTTATGTCGAAGTCGCGGCACGGATCGGGCAGCCAAAAGCCGCGCGTGCCGTGGCCAACGCCTGTGCGGCCAATCCGATTGCCATCGCCATCCCATGCCATCGCGTCGTACATACCGATAAGTCACTCTCGGGTTATCGGTGGGGCGTCGAGCGCAAGGCTGCGCTGCTGGAACGAGAAACGTCGCCTGGCTGATCAACTTTTGCGGCCCGTCTGTGTGTTTCGAGCGGTCGGGCGATGTGCCCGCAGTGCCTGCAGGGTGATTTCAAAGGCAGCCGGCAACGGAGCGACAATCTCCATCCATTCTTTCTTGCGCGGGTGTTGAAAGCGGAGCCGGTGGGCATGTAGCGCTTGCCGGGTCAACAGCACTTCATCAGCCTCAGGCGGCGTCGCTGTGATTTCAGACAGTCGCAACTCATCGCGGCCACCGTAGACTTTGTCTGCCAATACGGGATGGCCGACACTGGCCAGGTGAACGCGAATCTGGTGCGTGCGGCCCGTTCGTGGCTGCACCTTGACGAATGTGTAGCCGCGGAATCGTTCGATCACCTCGTAATAGCTGCACGCATCCTTGGCGTCTTCGTCGTCGTCATCATCGCTCACAATCATCTTGGTGCGTTCGTACCGGTGGTGAGCAATCTTGCCCTCGATGTAATCGCTATCGCGGTCCAACTCTCCGGCGACGATGGCAATGTACTCTTTGAACACCTGACGCAACTCGAATTGCATCGATAACTCGCGGTGCGTCTGTTCCTCCTTGGCGACGAGGATGACGCCGCTGGTATCGCGGTCGAGACGATGCACAATGCCGGGTCGATAGTTGCCGCCAAACTTACTGAGTTCGGCAAAGTGAAAGGCGAGAGCATTGGCGAGTGTGCCGGTCCAATTGGCCCGCGCGGGGTGGACGACCATGTCAGGCGGTTTGTCGATCAGGGCCAGCCATTCGTCTTCGTAAAGAATCGAAATCGGAATATCTTCCGGCACAGCCTCGACAACTCGCGGTTCAGGCAGGCCAATCTCGAGATGGTCGCCGTCCTTGATCTTCTGGCTCGCTTTGCCGGGCACGCCATTGACCGTGACAGCCCCGGCATCAATCACTTTCTTGATTTGTGTGCGGCTGAAATCGGAGAATTGCAAGGCAATGTACTGATCGAGGCGATAACTCTCGGTCTTGACATGAACATCGTGAGCAATGGGCGCTTCGCCAGGACGGGGAGTCGGCATGGACATGAAACTCACCGCCGATCAAAGACACTACTTCGGCGGTGCCGGCGGAGGAGTTGGGGCCGGTGATTCAGGTGCCGGCGGCAGGGTCGGGCTTGGGGTCAGCGGCAATGCTGGCAAGCTCGGAGTTGATATTTCAGGCAGCGTCTTGGCGTGGTCTTTGGCAAGATCGTTGTAAAGCTTTTCGATCTCATCCTTCTTCGTTTTCAACCGTTCAACACGTTTTGCTGCCTGTTCACCGATAAACGTCTTCGGGAAGCGCTTAGCGACTTCTGCATAGTACTTCGATGCCTGGTCCAAAGAACCGCGCATCGTCGTGGCATTAATCGCTGTAGGATTGTCGGCCTTAGGCACGCTAGCCAGGATTTCCTCAGTCTTGGCGTGCTCCAACATGGCTTCCTGCACAAGTGACGATGGCAAACCCGATGCCTGGGCTAATTCGCCATAGGTCTTACGCACCGTTTCCAACTTGTCGGCGGCAGTGCCACGTTCGTCACCTGTTTGTGCCGCTAATTGGCCGGTCGCTTCGTGCACGTTAATCCGCGCGATGTGAAAACGTGCAATCTGCGCCTGGATTGTACCCGGTGCATCTTCAACGATCTTCTGCAGAGACTTCACGTCGCCGGCAAATTCCAGATTGCTCCAGTTGGCGGCGTCGCGGTTGGTCGAGTAACTCGAATACAAGTACCAGGCGATGCCGGCGACGAAGATGCAGAGCGCGATCACCCACACGCGGTTGGAGTTGGGCGACGTCGCCGAAATGTTCGACAACGCCTTGTTCAGCTTGTCGGCCAACTCGTTCTTTTCGAGCGCTTTGCGATGTTCCGCCTTCATGCGCTGACTCCTGCGCGACCAATTCACCTAATTGAGGCGATATTTTACGAGGATTTGACATATTGGGCAATGACCATCATCAGGCATACGGCGCGGGACCGATCGTGTAACCCAGGGACTTGGCGGCGATGGCCAGTTGATCAGCCTGGGCACGGGCGACAGCGGAATTGACATCGCCCTGAGAGATGGCCGCGTACCAGTAACGTTCGCGCTGACGCGGCGGCAATGTGGCCGTATCGTCGACCAGTTCCGCTGCCAGCAACTTGTCAAAGCGGTGCTTTTTGAGCAGGGCGGCCACCGCACGCCAGGTTTGCCCGGAAGAAACCAGCGTGCCATCCGCCAATTCGACGCGCCGGCCGATCAAGACATGCACCAACCCGCGGAATTGCCCGGGAGCCAGCGCACTTCTACGCATTTCGAGCAGAAACTGACTCAGCCGGTCCATGCGGGTCTCCGAAACCGCTCCATCCAGCATATGCTTGCCGTCCTCGCTGCGGGGCGTAAGTTCTCTGCCATACGCACTAACGATGGGGGCGTCCATGATTGCTGTCGCACGAATCGTATTGGTATTGTTCGTTGGCCTGGCAACAGCAGTTCCGGCTTTGGGGTCGGACGACGTGCCAGCGGCAAACTTTTGGGCCATGCCGCCGACGAATTTTCACAGCGCATTCACCATGAGTGCCCTGTTTGGCCTGCTCGGCATCGTGCTGGCGCTCATTGGCTTCAAGTTGTTTGATTGGTTGACGCCGGGCGATCTGCAAAAGGAACTCATTGAAAACAAGAACATGGCGGCCGCTATCGTCACCGGCGCGATGATCCTAGGCATTTGCATCATTTTGGCCGCGGCCGTTCATTAGCCACGCATTGATTCGGCAAACTCTCGCACCGCCCGTGACTGTTCCGGCGTCTCAACGGATCCCGGCCGCTGAATGCGCACCCGGTCAATCGCTTCGTTGGCGGACAATCCTTCGCTGACGAACCATGCCGCCAGCACTGTACCCGTACGGCCGATACCGGCTGCGCAATGGATGGCCACGCCGATTTGTTGATCCTTGGCCCGGCGAATCGTCGCGATGCACAACTCAAACTGTTCCAGCGAGGGAGCAGCCAGATCTTCAATCGGGACATGCACGGACATCAGCCCGGCATCATTGACCCAATGGCGCGGCAACGGCGATTCAGTCAGAGTGATGACAATCTCGATCCCTTTGGCACGCAACCATACGAGTTCGTCCGCACCGCCGGGACGGGCCATCGCTGCCAGGAACGGCTTCTCGATCCAATCAAAACGGTGCGGCGGGGACATATTAACTCTGCAGCGGTGATTGTTTGTGTTTGGTGCGAAGGGCATTGACGGCCCGCCAAACGCGGTCGTCGGCCCCAAGGAAGTTTACCAAGTTCGCGGTGGTCGTGCCGAGAACGGTAGCGGCATCCCGGACCGCCGCGTTCGTGGAATCGAACACATCAAGGATCGCCGCGACCGCCGGCAAATAGCGTGGATCGCGCACGCCTAACGCAAAACGGCCTTCACCATCGCGAGCGGCGTGCAATGCAGGATGGGTCACTTCCGGCGGCTCGCGAAGTTCCAGCCATATGTTTTGCCGCAGCCTCCGTAACGCCTTCGCCTTGTTTTCGTGCTGCGAACGGCTTTCCTCGGCGATCACGATCTTGCCACTAGGTGAATGCCGCAGCCGCACTGCCGAACTGGTCTTGTTGCGTTTTTGACCACCGGGGCCGCTGGCACGATAGGTGTCGATATCGCACTGAGCCAGCAACTGCGCATCGGTCAACTCGGCCCACTGTTCGCGCTGGCCCATCCGTTACACTTCCAGCTTCCACGGCTCGCGCATCTTACGCGAGAGCATGGCATTGGCCTCGGCGTCGTCGAATTGGTGCTTTACGGGATCCCACTTGAGTTTCTTGCCGGACCGCAGTGCGATCGTACCCAAATGGCAAATGATCACCGAACTTGCCCCGACATCGACCGAACAAATTGGCTTCTTGCGTGACTTCACGCAGTCGAGAAAATTGACCATGTGGTTGGCCGAGACTTCTAAACGCGTTGCATCCGTTGCCAATGGCTCGGCGAGCAACTTGGCGTCGCTCGCCAGGATTGCACCGCGGCTGACAAAGATCGTGCCTTCAGTACCGACAAACAGAACGCCGTTTTCGCTGGGCCCGATGTGTGCTTCGATCCCGTCCTTGTTCACGAGGCGATGCGGACCAGTGCCGTCGCCGTGCATGGCGATGACTTTGATGTCACCCTCGTAGGTGTATTGAACGTGAAACTCAGGATGCGTGTTGTATTCGTTCGGGTCCGTGCTCGGTTGCGTCGCCTTGATGACTTCGACGGCAATTGGGCCGCTGCCGTCTTTGCCCAATGCCCATTGAGCGATGTCGAGGTGGTGTGCGCCCCAGTCGGTCATCTTGCCTCCGGAGTATTCGTACCACCACCTGAACTCGTAATTGCAGCGGGCATGCTTATCGTCGGCGACGTAATCGGCCATCGGCGTAGGCCCCAGCCACATATCGTAATCGAATCCTTCGGGCACTGGCTTTTTCGCGATTGGTCCGCTGACGGGGTTGCTGCCGATGCGGCACTCGACGCTCTTTACCTTGCCGATGCGGCCATTGCGAACGAGTTCACATGCCATTCGGAAGCGATGGTCGGAGCGCTGTTGGCTGCCTGTCGCCAACACCCGGCCGGTCTTTTTCGCGACTTGTTGCAGTGCGAGTGCCTCCGCGACCGTCAGCGTCAGCGGCTTTTCGCAATAGACGTCTTTGCCTTTTTTCATCGCGTCGATGGCGATGAGGGCATGCCAGTGGTCCGGAGTGGCAATCAGCACTGCGTCGATGTCTTTACGGTCGTTGAGGTCACGGAAGTCGCGGTACGCGGTCACAGTCTTGAAACCGTGGCTCTGCATTCGCGTAACGGCCTTGCCGACGTGATTGCTATCAACGTCGCAACAGGCGAGAAACGAGGTCTTGTGAGCTGTTTGCGTCCGGGCGTCGTTGTAAATGGCGAAACAGCGGCTGTGTTGGCTACCGATGCCGATGCAGCCGAAGCGAAGAGCCGCATCGTCTTTGCGTTCTGCGTCGGCTGATTCCACCGCAGCGACCGCATCGGCCGCATACCAGGCTGGCAACCCAGCTACACCCATTGCCGCGATGGCGGATTGCGCGAAGCCCCTGCGAGACAGATTGCCATGTTGCATGATTTTGGACCTGTGGTGACGCGAGCCTAAGTGTCATTAGACGCCGCGGGCCGTTGGCGACCAGATGAATTTGTGCAATTGCAGTTGCATGCGGACATTTAGGCGGCTGGCCAACACCCACGCGGCCAAGTCGCTGGGTGTCACGTCGTCGATCACTGGGCTGATCAGAACCGTGAAACGTCGATCCAATGAGTGCCGGCGAACAGTGTCCACGGCCCAATCAAAGTCACGTCGCGATGCAATGACCAGTTTCACTTCATCGCTCGGTTTCAGCATGTCGAGATTGGTCCACAGATTGTTTTCGCACTCACCACTGTCGGGGCATTTGAGATCCACAATAATGTGTACGCGCGGGTCCACCCGCCCGATGTCGTGTGCGCCGCTGGTTTCCAACAGGACCGTCGCACCGGCGTCCGCTAGCCGGGCCATGAGTGGAAAGACTTCTGCTTGCAACAACGGCTCGCCACCAGTGACCTCAATCAACGGACAATCAAACGACAGCGCTTTCTCGGTCACTTCATCCAACGGCAGGCTTTCACCCTGATTGAAGGCATGCGGCGTGTCGCACCAAACACATCGAGCATCGCAAACCGCCAGGCGCACGAACACGCACGGCAGCCCGGCAAAGGTCGATTCGCCTTGCAGGCTGCGGTAGATCTCGTGAATCAGCAATTGCCCGGCCGGCTTGTGTTCGAGCAGGGTCAATCGTGTGGTTTGGCCCGTTGTCGTCATGTCAATCTTCATGATAGCAACCCGGCAAAACGGGCTGGATTCACATCCCGCCATCGGCTATACGACCCAGTTGCGTTAGTTTCTGGGTCGGAGTAGGGCGATGAAAATTGACAATCGACTTGTGTGGGTCGCTTTGGTGAGCTGTTTCCTCGCAGGTTCGTCAAGCGCCGACAACAAACCCGTCGCGGTTGTCAATGGCGAGGCGATTCCGCGCAGTGAACTTGACGCCGTGTTGAAAGCTCGGCCGCAGGCGGTGACGCCTCTGACTGCGGCACAGCAGCGCCGCATCCACGAACAGGTCGTCTCGATCCTGATCGACGAATTGCTGGTACGGCAATTCCTGGCAAAGAACGCGCCGCCGGCTGATCTGGAGGCAATCGAGAAGCAGTTCAAAGCGCTGCTGGAAGGGTTGAAGTCGCAGAACAAGTCGCTGGGCGACTATTGCCGCGAGACTCAACAAACTGAAAAGCAGGTCCGGGTGGGCATCGAGTCCATGCAGCGATGGAATACGTATCTCGCCAAGAAACTGACTGATACCGAATTGCAGCAGTATTACAATGAGAACAAGGACTTCTTCGAAAAGGTGACGGTGCGATGCAGCCACATCGTTTATCGGGTGTCAGAACAGGCATCGTCGGCCGAGCGCGAGGAAGCGGCCAAGAAAATGCGCGAACTGCGCCAGCAGATCATCGAAAAGAAGATCACGTTTCCGGAAGCCGCGCAAAAGTACAGCCACTGCCCGAGCGCACCCAAGGGCGGTGATCTCGGTTGGATCTTCCGCAAGTGGGTCGTCGAGGAACCGTTCGCGAAGGTGGCGTTTGGAATGAAGCCCGGCGAGTTGAGCAACGTCGTCGTCACCGACTACGGAGTGCATCTCATTTCGCTCACCGAGCGCAAGCCCGGTGAACCGAGCGACTTCACCAAGGTGAAGGACGATGTGCGCGAATGCTGCGCCGAGGAGATGCGCGTCAAGCTGATCATCGACCAGCGCAAGGCCGCGAAGATTGACATTAACTTGCAGTAGAAACCTAGAAAGGCCAGCCATTGCATTAGCTAGGCTCTTGGCTTGTCACTTTTTGCCCGCTTCCGACAATACATGCACCTACACCAGACTCGTCATTTGCGGGAGCTTGCGCCATGATTGTCGGCGTTCCGAAGGAAGTGAAGATTGATGAATATCGCACAGCGATGATCCCGGTCGGCGTCGAAGAGCTGACGCGAGCCGGGCATAGAGTTGTTATTCAAAAAGGTCTCGGCCAGGGCAGCGGCATCGCCGACGAGCGGTATGCCGACGCCGGCGCAATCATCGAAGACAGTGCGGCCGCCGTTTGGAAACAGGCCGACATGATCGTGAAGGTGAAGGAGCCGTTGGCCGAGGAATGGCCACTGATGCGGAACGGGCAAACGGTGTTCACGTACTTTCACTTCGCGGCCAGCGAAGAGTTGACCCGCGCCTGCATGAAGTCGGGCATCACAGCCGTGGCGTATGAGACCATTAAAGACAGTCGCGGCCAGTTGCCGTTGCTCACGCCGATGAGCGAAGTGGCCGGGCGGATGAGCATTCAGGAAGGCGCGAAATACCTGGAGCGGCCGTGCGAGGGTCGCGGCATCTTACTCGGCGGAGTACCCGGCGTCGCGCCGGCCACCGTTGTCGTCCTCGGCGGCGGTGTCGTTGGCGCTAATGCGGCAAAAATGGCCGCCGGCCTTGGCGCTCATGTCTACATTCTCGACATCAACCTGGATCGGTTGCGTTATCTTGACGACGTGATGCCGCCGAACGTGACCACGCTTTACAGCGACCGGCATAATATTCTCGACTGCATCGCCCGCGCCGACCTTGTCGTGGGAGCCGTGTTGATTCCGGGCGCGAAGGCACCTCGATTGGTCCGACGCGAAGATCTCAAGAAGATGACGCCGCGGGCCGTGATCGTAGACGTGGCTATCGATCAGGGTGGCTGCGTCGAAACAGCGAAGCCGACGACGCATAGCAATCCCACATACATGGTGGATGAAGTTGTGCATTATTGTGTAGCCAACATGCCGGGTGCCGTGGGTCGTACCAGTACCTATGCCCTGTGCAATGTTACGTTGCCATACGCGATGCAACTTGCCAACAAGGGTCCGGATCGTGCCTTCAAGGACAACCCGGCATTGGCGGAAGGCCTCAACGTGCGGGGCGGCATGGTCACGAATGCCGCCGTCGCCGAGACATTTGGCTTGAAATGCGCTGTCTAATTGCGCGAGCAACTCGGTGTCATCATGATTCCGCCCGATGTGAAGCCATTGCGTGTGTCGGAGTTGAATGCGGTCGTCAACGAATTGCTAGGCGAAGCGTTCAAGCAGATTTGGGTCATCGGCGAGATCGTTGATTGGAAGCCGTGGCCATCGTCGGGACACATTTATTTCGCACTCAAAGATGGCGATGTGGGCATCATCAATTGCACCATGTGGCGCGCCCAGGCCTTACGTCTCCCAGCCGGCGTGAAGTTCGGTAACGGCATGTCGGTCATTGTCTGTGGCCGGGTTGGCTTGTTTGAGAAAGCTGGTCGGTATCAGTTCAACGCCGAACGGATGTTCCCGCAGGGGTTGGGTGAAGCGGAAGAGGCTCTGCGCAGACTCCGCGAAAAGTTATTGCGCAATGGCTACTTTGCCCCGGAACGCAAACGTCCGTTGCCCAAGTACCCTCGGCGAATCGCCCTCGTGACCAGTGGCCGGGGAGCGGCCGTGCATGACATGCTGGAGATTTTTACGCGCAACTGGCCGGCACACGATGCCGTGGTCGTGCCGGTGAAAGTACAGGGCGACGGTGCTGCCGAGGAAATAGCTGCCGCACTTGATCGGCTCAATCGCTTTCATGCCGAAGGTTCGCTGCCGCTGGACATCATTATCCTCGGTCGCGGCGGCGGCAGCGCGGAAGATCTGTCAGCGTTCAACCGCGAAGTGGTCGCCGATGCGATCTTCCGCTCGGCTATTCCCATTGTCAGCGCAGTGGGCCATGAGATTGACATCACGATCTCGGATTTGGTTGCTGATGTAAGAGCCACCACGCCGACGAATGCCGCAGACACGTGTACACAGCATTGGGCGCAAGTGCGCGATAGGCTCGACAATTGCCGGACGACAATGGCAACTGCGCTGGTGTCCCGCCTGGCCATGGCGAAACGGCGACTCGAAGAACTCCAATCGCGCAAAGCTTTTCGCTTGCCATTGGAGCGCATCCGCGAACGTGAACAACGGCTCGACGAGTTGAGCCAACGGCTCAACGGCAGCGGCACTCGAGCCATTACTCGCCAGCGCGATCGTCTCGCCGCATATGCCGGCCGATTGGAAGCACTCAGCCCGCTGAATGTACTTTCGCGCGGTTTTAGTTTGACACAGACGCTGGAAGGCAATCTACTCCGTGATACCGCCGCCGTGCGCATCGGCGACACGTTAGTCAGCCGCCTGCATCGTGGCCGGGTCGAGAGTATTGCCACCGCGATAAATATCGCTGAGGAAGTGCCATGAAGTTTGAAGACGCCCTGACCGAGTTGGAAACGGTCGTGCAAGACCTCGAACGGGGCGACATCACGCTCGACCAGGCCCTATCGCGCTACGAACGCGGGATCGCCCTTCTGAAAGATTGCTTCAGCCAACTCAAGCAAGCCGAAGCCAAAATCCGCGAGCTGACGGGCGTCGATGAAAACGGGCAACCGGTGCTGACAGAGTTTGTAACCGGCGACGATGACCAAGCCCGACCAAAACGGCGCACAAAGAAGGATTAGTACACGGTGTTATTGTCGCGTCGCTAAAACGGTATGTTCTCGTCGCCTGTACTGCTGCCTCGATCGCCGGCCGCTTCGTCGGTGTACTCGTCGATCAACTCTTCGTCGTAATCGCAGTCGTCTTCGCCATCGTCGGACCACATGAGGTTGCCGTCTTCGTCGCGGTATTCGGGGTCGCAGGGGAAGATGTCGCAGCCGAAACCGCGGCCGTCACACTTCGGCATCGGGCAGCACCAAAAGCCGTGCGGCTTACCATTTGCATCCGTGCTGACTCGCCATTCGATGAGATAGCTATCGTATTCTTCGCCGCAGTGCAAACAGCCGACCAATGTGGGAATTGCCGGCGGATGAAAACAATCGGCCTGAGCGTCTAACGGATCGTAGTTCGTCATGGTTGCGGCTCCGCGTCGCCGTGCGATGCACTGCCTAACAACGATTGTCGCCCGTCCACCGGCGAATGCAAGATGGCAGATGATTTTTCTTTCCCGCGTACCGAACCGCAGGTTGGCACGTTTGCGGCGATAGGATAACGCAATCAGCAACGATGGTCGGGGGAATAGAAGTGGCTGATCGAGAGACGGCGCGGGTTGAGGCCTTCAGCGACGGCGTGTTTGCCATTGCGGTAACGCTGCTGGTGCTGGAGTTTCGCGTACCGCAATTCGACGAAGAGGTCACGCCGGCAGGATTGTTGAGCGCGTTGTTGAAGTTGTGGCCTTCGATGTTAGCCTTTGTGGTCAGCTTTCTCAGCATCCTCGTGATGTGGGTGAACCATCACGGTGTTATTGATATGGTGCGTGCGGCGGATTCACGATTCAAGTTTGCCAATGGATTGCTCCTGCTTGTCGTGACGTTCATTCCCTTCCCCACGGCGGTGTTGGCCCGCCACCTCAACGATTGTGGCGCACCGACAGCCGCGGCGTTTTATTGTGGTACACACGTCCTTTTGAGCCTGGCCTACATCGCCTTGTGGCAATCCGCGCGCTCGGGACGCCGGCTGATCAAGCCGAACGTGTCGAATGAACATTTGCGGAAGATTGATCGCGCGTACGTCGTGGGCCTGGCGGTGTACATCTTGGCCACGGCAGTGGCGTGCTGGAATGCCTACATTGGTTTGTCGATTTGCCTGTCGTTGTGGATCGTTTGGGCCGCGTTGGATTATACGCCAAGCCGCAACGACGCTCACTGATGCCGTTTGGACTAGACCACCGAAACCTCTGTGGCCGCGCTGGAATGGTTGGCCTGGCCGTTTTGTAACACATCAACCCCCGTCAACAGCGATTCCAATTCCTTGCGTTCGAGCTCTTCATTCAACAAAAGAGCCGCGACAATGCGGTCCAGCGTCGGCCGATTCGTACTGACAATTTCAAATGCGCGGTCGCCCGCCTCGCGCAACAATTTGGCCACTTCTTCGTCGATGACTTGGGCCGTGCCTTCGCTGAAATCGCGCTGCTCCTGCAATTCTTTACCGAGAAACACGTGTTCTTCGCCGATCCGATATGAGACAGGGCCGAGCCGATCGCTCATGCCCCAATGCGTCACCATGTAGCTAGCGAGCTTGGTGGCATTGCGTAAGTCCGATTCGGCACCGGCATAAGGTTCGCCGTAAACCAATTGGTCGGCTGCCCGGCCACCCATGCCGACGGCAAGTCGAGCTTTGAAATGACCCCGACCAAAGTGATAACGCTCTTCCTCGGGTATGAACTGGTTGACGCCGAGCGATTGGCCGCGCGGGACAATTGACACCTTGTTCGGCTTGTCTGCCTCCGGTTCCAACATGGCCACGAGGGCATGCCCGGCTTCGTGGTAAGCGGTCCGGCGTTTGTCAATTTCCGTCAGTGCATCTTCACGCTTTGGCCCGAGCAACACGCGATCCATCGCGGCATGAAACTCGCTTTTGTCGATCCGCGATTTATCGTTCCGCGCCGCCAGCAATGCCGCCTCGTTGGCCAAGTTGCGCAAGTCGGCACCGGTCATGCCGATGGTGGAGCGGGCGATGGCTTCCAAGTCCACGTCGTCGCCGAGCGGCTTATTGCGAGTATGGACCTTGAGAATATCCAGCCGGCCCTTCCAAGTTGGTCGGTCAATCGTGACGTGCCGATCAAAACGACCGGGGCGGAGCAGTGCGGTATCCAGCACGTCGGGCCGGTTGGTGGCGGCCAACACGATCACGGCATCAGTCGGTGAGAAGCCATCCATCTCGCCGAGAATCTGATTCAGTGTTTGTTCACGTTCATCGGATCCGCCACCCACGCCGGCACCGCGCATTCGACCGACGGCGTCAATCTCGTCGATGAAGATCAGGCAGGGCGAGTTGTCTTTGGCCGTCTTGAACAAATCGCGCACCCGGCTGGCGCCGACGCCGACAAACATCTGAATGAACTCGGCGCCGTTGATCGCGTAAAAGTTGGCGTTGGCTTCGCCGGCCACGGCTCGCGCCAGCAGTGTCTTGCCCGTGCCCGGTGCCCCGACCAGCAGCACACCTTTGGGTATTTGCGCCCCGAGCTTCAGGAACTTGTCCGGCGAGCGCAGGTAATCGACAATCTCCTGCAGCTCGCGCTTCGGCGATTCCATGTCGGCGACATCGTTAAATGTGGTCTTGTTCTTGGTGTTCTTGTCGTATTTGCGCGCGGTGCTGCGGCCAAACGCCGGCGGCACGCCGCCCATCGGATCGCGCAATCGCGGTAGAAACAGGAAGATCAGCAGGATGAACCCGAGCGTGACCAGCATCATCATCAGAAACGGCGAGCCAAACCACGAACCGTGGTCGTCTTCCCGATCCATCACCGTGCCGTTTTTCTTTGCCTGATCGTACAAACCGGTGCGATCCTGAGCGGGCGGCAGCATCACCGTAAACTGACCGCCGGTGATTTTGAGTTGTTTGATCTCGACGTCGGGTTCCTTTTTCAATTCATCGCGCAACTCGGCGCGCACTCGGTCGTTCCCGACCAG
>JANLTA010000309.1:0-1657 GCA_031362705.1 Gemmataceae bacterium
CGGTGTCGCTGCGCTCAACCGCCGGCTAATGGCTGGAACGCCTCCGGCGTAAAAAACTGTGGCGACGGGTTTGCCCACTAAACCCAAGTCATGCTGAGAACTGGAGTTTTCTTTGTTGAATGGTTTGGGTACGCTGTTGTCCTGGGAACATCGTACTTTTCACGAAGAATCACGGATGATTCGACCACAACTGGACAAATGGGGCCACGGCCTCGACGATTTGCAACGCTGGACGACCGAAGCGTCGCATCCGCGGACGCGCGAGCGCTTCCTGGCGTTGCTCATGGTGGCCACCGAAGGGTACAACGCCACCACCTGGGCGGCCCAAACCGATCGCAATGACGAGACCATTCTCGGCTGGATCCACACCTACAACGAGCACGGCCCCGAGCGACTGAACTACCGTCGGACCGGCGGTTCCGCCCCCTTTTTGCGCCGGCACAAGTCGAACAGATCGTCGCCACGGTAGAAACGACCACGCCGAAGGATCACGGCCTGCCCGGCTCCGGTTGGACGCTCAAGAAACTGCGGCGCTGGCTGGCCGGGACCTTCCACCGAGCCTGTTCTCACGGCCTGATGTGGCGGCTGCTGCACGAAGCCGACCTGAGCTGGAAGAAGTGCAAAAAGTTGCTGGGTAAGCGAAACGCGGCCAAGCGAGCGGCCTTTATGGCACGCTTTCACGAGCTATACGCGGAGGTGGCTCGTGGCGACGTTCTGTTGCTGTACATCGACGAATCGCACTTTCACCGCGATCTCGATCTGGGCTACACCTGGAGTCGGGTCGGTCAGCGCGCCTGGCGCATCAGCGATTGTCCGAGCCTCCAAGAGCGCATCAACTGGTACGGGGCTTATAACTTCAGCGACGGCCAATGCCTGATTTGGAACGAGGGCCACTGTAACTCCGAGCACACCGCGGAGTTTCTCCAACGGGTTGCCGAGTGGGTCGAGCCCGCGGGCCGTCGCGTGGTCGTGATCTGGGACGGAGCGCCGTGGCATCGGGCCAAGCTCGTGCAACAGGCCGCCGCCGACTTGGGAATCGAAATCCTCCCGTTGCCCGGATACAGCCCCGATCTCAACCCCATCGAAGGGCTCTGGAAATGGATGCGCGAGGACGTGACGCAGCACGAGTGCTATCCGTCGCTCCGGGAACTGTTCGACGCCTGCAAACAATTCACCGAGGACATCAATCAGAGCCCCGTGGACCTGGTGAATCGACTCTGGCCCCGCTTCGAACTGGACCCCCGAACTCGAAAAACTCCCGTTCTCAGCGTGACTTGGGTTAGACATTGCGCAATTCGAATGCAACAGAAATCCAAAAATTTTTCTCAAATCCGTACAACTCGAAATCTGACGAGAAGTGAAGCGGAAGAAGCGTCGGTGCGGTCAGCCTGACGATACTTGTCGTTTCTCGTGTGCAAGCCATGTCGTCATCGATCCGAAACCTCGAGGTCGCTATCCTCAAGAAGTAGAGGCTCGCTGATCGAGCGCCCGTCACCAATCTCCGCGAACCGCACGACCTTTACCCGACATTTTGTCGGTTGAAGCAATGAAAGCTCGAACGACAGCACTTCAAATGGGTCTGTTGTGGGTGGCGCTTCTGGCGGCCGCCCTCGTTGTCGAATCCAATTCGGCGGAAGCCGTTACGCGCCGGACGGCC